>JAMCQN010000052.1 GCA_023382055.1 Chloroflexota bacterium | reverse complement strand
GCAGGGGTCAGGCCCAGCCGCCCAAGCCGGTGTTGGCCTGCCTGATGGGCAAAGCCAGCGTCGAGGCCGCCCACACGGCCGCGCACGCGGTCGAGATTCCGCCGTATACCTTCCCGGAGGAGGCGGTTGAGGCGTTCAGCATCCTGTGCCGGCGGGCCAGATGGGTGCAGCGAATCAGCGAACACCTGCACCCACCGGCAGGTGCGGTGTCAGCGAATCAGCGAATCGACGAGTGGGAGACTGGGAGAGTGGGAGAGGTGGCGGTGCAGCGCGCGAAGGCGCGGCGGGAGGTGCAAACGGCGATCCTGCTGGCGCGGTCGGCGGGGCGCCGCCTGCTGGACGCGGCCGAGGCCCGTCCGCTGCTTCAGGCCTACGGCATCGCCGGGCCGCGGGAATTCCTGGCAACCAGCCCCCAGGATGCCGCGGATTTCGCCGATCGCATCGGCTTTCCTGTCGCCATGAAACTGATCAGCCCTGACATCCTGCACAAGACCGAGGTGGGCGGGGTGATCCTGAGCGTGGGCGACGAACAAGCGGCGACCGCGGCCTTTCTGACCCTCGTCGCGCGGGCCCAGGCCGCCCGGCCCGGCGCACACATCCGCGGGGTGCAGGTGCAGCAGATGATCGCGGGCGGTCAAGAGGTCATCATCGGCGTGAAGCGCGACCCCACCTTCGGGCCGCTGGTGATGTTCGGGCTGGGCGGCATTTACGTCGAGGCGCTGGCCGACGTCAGCTTCCGGCTGGCGCCCCTCAGCCCCGCGGACGCGGCGGAGATGATCGGAGAGGTGCGCTCGGCACGGTTGCTGGAGGGCGTGCGGGGTGCGCCGCCCGCGGATCGGGCTGCGCTGGTGGATGCCATCACGCGCGTCGGCCAGCTTGCCGCCGACCATCCCGAGATCGCAGAGCTGGACATCAACCCGCTGCTGGTGCTGCCGGAAGGCGCGGGCGTGATGGCGGTAGACGCCCGGATGGTTTTGGAGTTGTGACAAAAGTCGTTGTGCCCCACCCCCAACCGTGGTATCGATAAGGCATCGCCTGGACCATGGCACGCCTCGACTCCGGGCGAGGAAGGATGCCTATCATGCTCAACAACTATTGTCCCGGCTCGGCCAGCCTGCGGAACAACATCACGCTGGAGATCAAGACCTGTCCGCAGTGCGGCGCCGACGTGGAGCTGTTTTCGATTGATAAACGGGCCACCTGTGACCGATGCGGCTTCGTCATCTACAACAGCGCGCAATCGTGCATCAACTGGTGCCGCTATGCCGAGCAGTGCTTCGGCACCGAGCAATACCAGAAGCTCAAACCCACCGCCTCATAACGATCTGTCCGAAACTCCGGGCGCTGAGCCTGTCGAAGCACCCTTCAACGAGCTCAGGCCGCGTTCTCGGATGGATTCTAAGGAGCCCCGCGACGATGACAAAGGTCAGACGACAGATCATCACGATCGACGAAGAGAAGTGCGATGGCTGCGGCGCGTGCGTGCCGTCGTGCGCGGAAGGCGCGCTGCAAATCGTGAACGGCAAGGCCCGGCTGGTGAAGGAAAGCTTCTGCGACGGGCTAGGCGCCTGCCTGGGCGAGTGCCCGCAGGGCGCGCTGCGCGTGCTTGATCTGGAAGTCGATGCCTATGACGAGACCGCCGTGCTGTCCTTCCTGCAAGAGACGACGCCGGACAGAGTTGAACAACACGTCGCGCACCTGAACGTGCATGGCATCGTATCCTCCTACAACCCGGCGCCCCTCGGCGTCGCGGCCTGCCCATCGGTGGAAATGCGAACGTGGGATGACGCGCGAACGAAGGCCAGGGACAGTTCGCAGTCGTCAGTTGTCAATCGGCGGTCAGTGGCCGGCGGTCAGCCGACCGCAGCCATCCCGCTTTTTGCGGCGTCGGAAGAACCGGTTGCGCCCCGCCAGCGCTCGGAGCTGGGGCAGTGGCCCGTGCAGCTTCACCTGTTGCCGCTGCAAGCACCCTTCTTCCACGACGCCGACCTGTACCTGATCGCCGACTGCGTGCCATTCGCCTACCCCAACCTCCACGCCGACTTCCTGAAAGATCATGCCGTGGCAGTGGGCTGCCCGAAACTGGACGATGGCCGGGCTTACATCGCCAAGCTGACGCAAATCCTGCGCAACAACGACATTCGCAGCCTGCGGGTAGTGCGCATGGAGGTGCCGTGCTGCGGCGGGCTGGAGTACATCGCGCGGCAAGCGCTGGAAGTCAGCGGCAAGGATATCCCGCTGGATAGCGTCACGGTCAATATCCATTCCTGAACCCATCCGCCGCGGCCGGCGCGCTCCAATCACCGACCCTTTCGACGCCTGCCGACGAAATCCGGCAGGCGTTGTGCGTACTGAAATCCACGCAGATTGACGGAACTCCCCTGCTGTCCTATAATTCACTCCGCACGCTACTTCGCTGTGCATCTCAAGCTGTCGCGAGTGCCCCTCCGCGCGGCAGAACGGTTTCCGGGCATTTTGACTTGGGTCATAGCTAAGGCTCGGATTACCCCTGTCTGCCCTGAATGTCGGTCCCAGCGCGTCATCTCTCCGGCCCTTTTTGCTATTTTGCGCGGTCAATCCATGCCGTCCATCGCGATATCTTTCAGAGTGGCAACCCGGCGAATTGCGAGTATAATCTATGGGCGTGGACGCGCAACCGCGCCAGCCCTGACTATGCCAGCCCCAGCGTGGGCTTTCGGTGTGCGCGTGACAGCAGATAGCAGACGGCAAACTTCAGACAGCAGGTTAGGAAACATGGCCCCGGATCTGAAACGCGCGACATCGAGCGGCTCATCCTCCGCCTCGGCGGTCGGTGACCGTCCATCGTCTATCGTCTATCGTCTATCGTCCATCATCCGCCGCTACCGCCCGCTCATCAAGGGCCTCCAGACCGGCCTGCTCCTGGCGACCGGCATCGCCGGCTACCTGAGCGCACACAACCTGCACGGCTCGTGGCTCACCCTGGCGAGCCTGATCGGCAGCCTGTTCCTGACGATCAGCGGCAGCACCGTCTTCAACATGGCCTATGACCGGGACATCGACGCGGTGATGAAGCGCACGTGTTGGCGCCCCCTGCCGACCCGGCAAGTGAGCCTGCGCGAGGCGCTGGCCTTCGGAAGCGCGCTGTCGGTGTTGGGCGTGGGTTGGGCGCTGGCGCTGGCGCCGCTGTATGGCGGGCTCGTATTTGCGGGGCTCTTCTTCGATGCCGTGATCTACACGGCCTGGCTCAAGCGCCGCACGCCCTACGCCATCCTGATCGGCGGGCTGGCGGGCGGGATGCCGGTACTGGCCGGCCGCGCCCTGGCGACCGGACGGATCGACCCGGTGGGGCTGATGCTGGCGCTGGGCGTGCTGCTGTGGATCCCGACGCACATCATGACCTTCTCGATGCGCCACTTCGACGACTATCAGGCCGCCGGGGTGCCGACTTTTCCCGGCGCGTACGGCTTCTACGTCACCCGCGTGCTCATCGCCGCCTCCAGCCTGGCCGCAGCGCTGATCATGGCGGGGGTGGCCGCGACCATCGGCGTGCAACTGGGGCTGATCGAGCTGTTGGGCGTGCTTGGGGTCGGGCTGTTGGCCCTGGCGATCATCGGCGTGGTGCGGCCCTCGCCGCGCGCCAGCTTCGCGCTGTTCAAGTACGCCTCGCTCTACATGCTCGGCGCGATGCTGATTGTGGCGCTGTGACCAACGACGACCGACGACTGACAACTGACGACTGAGAACCGCAAGGAGGTTGTGCATGCAAGGATCTCGGACTAAAGCCGGGCCGTCCCGAAGCGGCAGCTGTACAGTATCTTCCCGCTCTGGGCGCTGCTCGTGTTGTTCGGCCTGGCAGGTGGCATCGTTGGGCTGGGCGGCTTCACGTTGTCCTATGCGCAGGGGCTTTCCTACCTGACCGATGATCCGAAGGCGTGCGCCAACTGCCACATCATGCGCGACACCTACGACGCCTGGAATCGCGGCTCGCACAAGCATGTGGCCGCCTGCAACGACTGCCATGCGCCCCACGACAACTTCATCCACAAATACACCATCAAGGGCATCAACGGCATCCGTCACAGCTACGCCTTCACCACCAGCGACTTTCCCGAGCCGATCCGCATCACGCAGCTCAACCGTGATGTGACCGAACACGCGTGCCTGACGTGCCACGGTGACCTGACAGTGGCGATCAGCCACGCGGGCGCCCCGAACCCCACCGACTGCCTGCGGTGTCACGCTGGCGTCGGGCATGGAAAATGAGACTAGAGATGAGAGATTAGAAGCCCCCCGCTCTGCCGGTTTCCGACCTAGCCAGTCCGGGTCAACAGGAGGAATCTTCATGGCATCCACACCTGCACCGTCTGCCCCCCGACCACGACGGCGTTGGCCCTGGCTCGTTCTTGCCTTCGGCGTCGGCATTGTCCTGCTGTCCGCCCTGGCCTATCTGCTCACCAATATCGCCGCGCGCAAGGCAGAGGCGGTCGAGTATCCGCTCAAGGTCGTCAAGATCGGGCCTACGGAACTGGACCCGGCCGTCTGGGGCAAGAACTTCCCGCGCGAATACAACTCCTTCGTGAAGACCAAAGACGACACAGTCAAGACGCCCTACGGTGGTTCCGTCCCCTACAATAAGCTGGAAGCGTTCCCGGCGCTCAAACGCATCTGGGCGGGGTACGCGTTCAGCGTGGACTACAACGAAGAGCGCGGCCACGCCTACGCGCTCATCGATCAGAAAGACACCAAACGCCAGGTGGCGGTGAAGCAGCCCGCCGCGTGCGCCAACTGCCACGCAGCGGAAGCGCCGCTGCTGATCGAGCAGATGGGTTGGGAAGAATTCAACGGCACACCCTACACCGAAATCTCCGGCACGCTGCACACAGGGACGTCGTGCCAGGACTGCCACAACCCCGACACGATGGAGCTCTGGATCAGCCGGCCTGCGTTCAAGAACGCGATGGAAGCCCGCGGCATCGACCTGAGCCAGGCTACCCGCCAGGAGATGCGCACCTACGTCTGCGCGCAGTGCCACGTCGAGTACTACTTCAAGGGCGACCAGAAAGTGCTCACCTTCCCGTGGAGCAAGGGCCTGAAGATCGAGGAGATGTACGCGCACTACGAAGAGTACGGCTTCAAGGACTGGGCGCACAAAGAGACCGCCGCGCCGATGTTGAAGACGCAGCATCCCGAGTTCGAGATGTGGAGCAGCGGCCTGCACGCCCGCTCCGGCGTCGCCTGCGCCGATTGCCACATGCCCTACGTTCGGGACGGCGCGGTGAAGGTCTCCGATCACTGGCTGCGCAGTCCGCTGACCAACATCAACCAGGCGTGCCAGACCTGCCACAAGCAGGACGAGCAGGCGCTCAAAGACCGCATCACGATCATCCAGAACAACACCGCCGAGCTACTGCGCAAGGCCGAAGCGGTGCAGGTGGAAGCGATCGACGCGATCAACGCGGCCAAGGCCGCGGGCGCCACCGACGACCAACTGAAGGACGCGCTGCAACTCCAGCGCAAGGCCGCCTTCTTCCGGGATTTCGTGGCGGCCGAGAACTCGACCGGCTTCCACAGCCCGCAGGAAGCCGCCCGCGTGCTGGCGAACGCCATCGACGCGGCACGGCAGGCGCAGTTGGTCGCGACGAAGGCGGGGAAGAAGTAGACGGTGGACGATGGACGGTTGACGACCGCTGACCGCCGACCGTTGACCGAAGACGAAGGATCGAGGACGAACGCGATCGCGGCGACCGGATCTGTCATTGCTCCATATTGGGCTATAGTTCGCCAGATAAAGATTTGGGGTTCGCGCTTCGGTTTGGAGGCTTTAGCCGGTTTCTCTAGGCGATAAGCACGACCGGCTGAAGCCTCGAGACCAAAAGATTATCTGAACATCTATAGATCGTGACCACTCGTAGGGGCAGGTTTCTGCGCATCGAGGAAGGGTCTGCAGTGACAGTGCCCTGCACATCAACAGCGACAGCTACCTCTGGCACGCGAAACCTGCCCACCCGTCTAAGCGCCTCGCAGTATCATGATGCTGTGCTGATCGATAGGTTTTGAGCTTTGTGATTTGTGGATGGAGGCAGTACATGACGATTTCGATGCGCAACAAAGCCGCAGTGCCGAATACTGCGGAAGCGATCTTGGCATCCCTGGGTTATCCCGATCCGCTGGTGGCAGCGCGCGAGCACGGCCGCATGATCTTGCTGGGCCGCCAGGCTCGCTATCAAGCCGCGATGCAGGAATTGGCGCCTAAGTGACGCGCTGGCGAAAGTCGCTGCGCAACTGAAGATGTTATCCGAAGCGTAACGCGCCATGCTGCGCCTGCTGGATGCGCACGCGGCTTGTTCCGAACCTGGCGCGTGATCAATTACGAGCAGGAAGGCGACACCTACGCATTGCACCTCGCAGCGTCTTGCGCGACGGAAGTCGCCTGGAGATACGCGACTGCGTTTTCGCTGGTTGACTGCTAGACGATTTTTGAATTCGCCTTCCTGATCTTCGATAATGCGTCTTGCACCAATCCCGCCTCTCCGCTGCCCTCGGCAAATGAACCGGCCTCCACCAGGACCTCGATCTGCGTGCAGGCGGCGTCCAGCAGCAGCGCTGCCGCTTGGCAATCGGCACGGTGGGCTTGCAAAGCATCTTCCGTGCCGGCAACCCGGACAGCAACGGCGTCCAACCGGCGCTCCATGTCCGGTTCGCCCTTTTCTTCCACTTGAGGCCACGCGGTCTCCGCGGACAACCTACGCACCTTCTCGCACAGGTTGTGGTAGTCCTTGACCGGACCCCGGGCGAACAGCCCCGCGCCGGCAAGCAGAATGCTCGCGGAGACGAGCACGCCGGCCACTGCGCCCATGTCCATCTCCGGCAACAGCAGATAAGCCAGGTTCCGCCCCAGACTGGTCAGAGAGTGTTGTAGCATCCCCCACAGGCTAAGGGATGCGTCAAACCGTGGAGGACCCGGAGCCCTCAGCATGACCCTTGCGTTGCCGGACAGCGCCTGGGTGCATAGGGTGATCAGCACATAGGCCAACAAAAAACGTACGATCAGTTTTCTTCTCATGGTGCCCCTACTTTCCGATGGCGATGGGAAGCCGTACTCGGAAGCTGGTGCCCGCCGCCTCACTGGCCACCGCAATGTTGCCGCCATGCATCTGCACAATGTTGGCAGCGATGGCCAGACCCAGCCCGGTTCCGCCGGTCTGCCGGGAGCGCGACTGCTCCACGCGATAGAATCGCTGGAAGATATGGGGGAGATCCTCCGGCGGAATGGCTGGCCCGTAATTTGTCACCATCAATTCCGCCTCGGCGGCCACCGTCCGCAGCGTCACATCCACATAGACGCCTACGGCGCCGTATTTCACCGCGTTGTTCAGCAGGTTCTCCAGCAGCCGATGCAGCAATTCGCCATCGGCCCAAAGGACGATGCGCTCATCGGGCACCAAAAGCCTGCACTCCATGCCCGCCTGGTCGAATACCGGATAGAGTTCCTCCACGATTTGTCCGACTAGCTCATTAAGGTTGATGTTCTGCCGGTTTAGCTGGTATCCGCTATAGCTCACCTTAGTGTATTCAAACAGTTCGTCGATGAGCGATTGCAGCCGTAGCGCCTTTTTATAGGCGATGGTGGCAAACCGTTCCAGTTCCTCGTCGCTGTGGTGAGAGCGGTCCATCAGCAGTCCCTGAAACCCGATGATAGATGTCAGCGGCGTCCGCAGGTCGTGGGAAACGCTGGTGATCAGGTCGCGCTTGGCCTGCTCGGAGCGGCGTTCCTCGTCGATGCTGCGCTTCAGCTTGTCGGCCATATGGTTGATGGCGGCGGCCAGGCTGCCGATCTCGTCGGCGGAATGCACATCGATCCGCGTCTCTAACCTGCCTTCCTCCATCTCTTTCACGCCGGCAATGATGCGGTTGACGCGCTGTATACTCCGCCGCGTCAGCAGGAAAAAAATGAGGATGAAGAGGGTCAATGCCGTACCAAACACCAGCAGCTGCGCGTCAACGCTGCTTTGAATGGCGTCGAAGAGCACCCGAGCGAAGGAAAGCTGGTTGTTGAGCCGGGCGGCCAGCATATACAACAGATAAGCAAAAGCAAGGGCTGCCGCTGCCGACACGGCCATGGCTGCAATCAGCTTAACGCTGAGGCTGCTAACGATCGATTTTCGCAAACTTATACCCCACTCCCCACACGGTGATGATGAATTTGGGCGTTCTCGGGTTTTCTTCGATTTTCTCCCGTATTTTTCGGATGTGTACCATGACGGTATTGTTGGACTGGAAGTACTTCTCCTTCCATACCCGCTCAAACAGCTCCTCGGCGCTGAATACCCGGCCACGGTTGGAGGCCAGTAAGTGCAGAATCTCAAATTCGATATGGGTCAACGTTACCGGCTGGCCATAAAGCGTCACGCTATGCTCCATAGGGTTGATTTCCAGGCCTTCGGCGCGGAGGATGGATGACTCCTGCTGACGGGCGGGCGGCGTGTTCAGATAGAGGTATCGGCGTAGTTGAGACTTTACCCGGGCGATGAGTTCCATGCGGTTGAAAGGCTTGGTTAGATAATCGTCGGCGCCGGAACTCAAACCCACGACCTTGTCGATATCCTCACTGCGGGCGCTGAGCATGATGATGGGTATGTTCATCCTACGTCGGATCTCCTGGCAGGCGGTAACGCCATCCATGCCTGGCATCATCACATCCAACAGCACCAGCTCAAAGGTTCGTTCCTCCAGTTGCTTGAGCGCCTGCTGAGCCGTGGAGGCTTTCACGACAGCATAACCCTCCGCGGTTAGATGCACCTCCAGCAGGTCAGCGATTTCCGCTTCGTCATCCACAACAAGTATCGTGATCTGTTCCATCAATTCGCTCCGGCGGCACCGCTATCATAGATGAACTTTATCAAAGCATTCCACCGCCGTCAACGTTGTGCCAATCCCCATTGGAGCAGTTCCGCGGAGTCCGTCCAGACCGATTCCTGGTCACCGTCCATCACCACCGCCAGCACGCTTCTCCCCCCTTGGGCGGCGGAGGAAATCAAACAATATCCCGCCTCGGTGGTATGCCCAGTCTTGATGCCATTGCACGTCTTCAAGTAGTATGGGCTGGCGCTGTCCAGCACTCCACAAGTACGCCGCCCCGACCGCGCCTTGGGGGCCTATGGCCTCTTCTCGCCCGCATTTCCATATCAACTGACACCCTTTCTGGATCCCTGACGCGCCGGCGCGTCACGGTAGACCCGATGGATATAGGGGGAAGCCATGCCTGCAATCACGCACCCGTAGGCGCTCACACGGAACGCCATTCGGTCCCCAACGCGATAGGGCAGAGCGCTATCGGAGATATCCACAATCATGTGGTCCGAACTGGCCCCCACGACCAGCGCGCCGGCGTCCAGGGGAACCAGGGCGGTGCAATCCATTTCCTGACGCCCGATGGACAGTATCGCCCGGCGGCGCATGCCCCGGTCCGCAGGCCGCGGCGGAGGCCCGAAGGCGTTACCTGTGGCCAATTCACCCACAGGCCGCGAGGGCTTCACCTGAATTTCCACGATTCCCGCCGTCAGTGTGAAGGCGTCGTCATGCCAGCCGGCAAGGGGTTGGCCGTGAGCCAGCTCCCGGCCCAGCAGCACCGCCTGATTGATACGCAGATTGGTGATGCCCGCCGGCATCCGGCCGGACAACAGCAGCTCAATGCTGCTGGAATTGCCGCCGGATACTATCGGCAGTTCGATGCCGTAGCGTCTTCGCAGCAGTTCGGCCAGTTGGCAGAGGGCGGTATAGTTCTCCACCGTGGGGATGATACCGCCGTAGCAGGTCAGATTGGTGCCAATGCCGGCCAATTCCAGCCCTTCACAAGTCAGAGCTGCCTGTACCGCCTGGTGTATGGACTTCTCATCCTGTATCCAGATGCCTTCCCGCAGGTCGCCGATGTCAATCATCAGGATCACCCGATGTCGCACGTGTTGGTGTACGGCCTCTTCCGATAGGCGGCACAGGGTGGCCACCTGGGTATTCAGGCTGTATTCGGCATAGTGCACCGTCTGCGCTGCCTCTTCGGGGCCGGGCAGGCGCAGCAGCACCTTGGGGACGGCAAATCCCTGTAGCTTTTTCAGGTTGTCGATGCGGGAGTCGGCCAGAAAATCCATACCGGCGGACACAAAGGCGCCGGCCAGCTCCGGGCTACCGCAGCAACCCTTTGTGATGCCCATGGCCGTGAGACCGCCCGCCCGGCAGACCCGCAGCAATTGCTCGGCGTTATGGCGTATCCGGGAGAGATCCACGCTCAATTCAGGCTTCATGAGCGGCCTCCTTTTCTTAGCGGCATTGGGCCTCGGCCTTTACCCCCCAGCACCAGGTATGCCGTCCCCTGCCTGGCAGACCAGAATCCGGGCCACGGTGCGGTCGCCGGTCTTCTCGCCCCAGACCGAGATAGCGACGTTGGCTGTCAGGTCGTCCAGCGAGCACGGCTTGACCACCTGCTGGATTTTGTCAGCCTGGATGTCGGGCGCGGATCTGCCGGTGTCGTCGCAGAAGATCTGCGTGTCGTGCGTGACCACCACCTCGAGCACCGGGCCGTCATAGGTGGTCGGTGCCTCGTCGGACAGATTCATCAGCACCCCCGTGCCCACGAACAGGCTCTTGTCCTGGCGTCGCACCAGCACGCCCCTCACGTCAGGAGTTTTTTGTGGCAGCTCCTTGGCCGGCAGCAGCAAGAAGGATCTGGTGACACCGCCCTCGCCCCTGGCCATCATAGCCTGACCCCCCGCTGCACCGGCCGGCCCCCGGTTGAGCAAGCGTCCGCCCACGTAGGCCGCCGCGGCGAGCACGATCGCCAACAGCGCCAGGCCGCCGATCAGGTAGACGCTGCGCTTCTTGGCCGCTGGCCCGGGCAGCCCGGCGTCGAACCCGGGCGCGCCATCGGCCAGGCCGGGACCGCTCTTCTCATCTTGCCGAAAGGGCCGGGGTTGGTTGGCCGCGGCCGGCTCGCCTGCCGCGGTGCCGGGTTGTCGTGTTGTTTCGTCCATCTGTGTCCTCCATAAGCTGTGATTCAGGCGCTTTGGGCGGGGTGAAGCCCCGCCCAAAGCGCCTACGTTCATTCGTCCACAGGACTCATTCACTCGTAACGCAACGCCTCGATGGGATCCAGGCGCGCGGCGCGGATGGCCGGATAGAGGCCGAAGATCACGCCGACCAGCAGCGCCACGCCCAGGCCCAGGGGGATGCTCTGCGGCGCCAGCACCGCCACCCCCTTGTTGAGGGCGGCCGCCAGCGGCACGACCAGCACGCCCACGGCCACGCCCAACAGCCCGCCACTCGCGCTCAGCAGCACCGCCTCGGACAGGAACTGGGCCACGATGTCCCGCCCGCGCGCGCCGATGGCCATCCGTACCCCGATCTCGCGCGTGCGCTCGGTCACGCTGGCCAGCATCACGTTCATGATGTCGATACCGCCCACGATCAGCGATACGGCGGCCATGGCCGTCAGCAGCAGCGCAAAGGTCGAGGCCGCGTCCTGCTGCGCGCCCAGGATGTCGTCACGGCTGGTCAGGTCGAAGTCGTCGGCCCAATCGCCGTTAGCGTCGCGCTGCACGCCGTGGCGCTTCCGCAGGTAATCCGCCACCTGCCGCTTGGCCTCGCTCATCCGGCTCTCGTCCGTGACGTGCGCGGTGATGGACACCTGCGGCTCCTTATCGTAAAGGCCAGCAATGGCGGTGCTGATGGGCAGGTACAGGGCGTCGTTGGGCTTTTCGCGGTTGCGCTGGCTCGGGTCCTGCATTTCCAGCTCGGCCATCACGCCGATCACCTCGCAGCGCTGCCGGCTGACCCACACCGTTTGCCCCAGGGGATCGTCGCCCTCGAACAAATCCAGCGCCGTCTGGTAGCCCAGCACGCAGGCCGGCGCGTTCCCCAGCACCTCGGCGGCAGTGAAGAAACGCCCCTGCCCGAGG
>JAMCQN010000016.1 GCA_023382055.1 Chloroflexota bacterium | reverse complement strand
TTCATTAAAAATCTACAAGGATTACAACATCGAACGCGCAGCCATCGACGAGGCGTATGCCCGGCGCATCGCAGTGACCGAGTGGCTGCGCGAGAAGGGCATTGACCCGGAGGAGCTGCTGAGCTTCGAGGACGATACACGCCGGTATTCGCAGCGCGCCGCCGCCGATGCGAAGCTGGTTCCCATCACCCTGCGCCTGTGGCTGGAATCTCACGGCGAGAGCGCCGAAGGCCTGAGCAAGGAAGAGGTGCTCCGCCGCGCCACGCAGATCAGCATCGATACATTGGATCCGCTGCCGACGCTGGGCAAGATGAAGCTGATGGATGGCAAATCCGGCGAGCCTTACGATCACCCGGTGACCGTCGGCCAGTTGCACATTATGAAACTGGCGCACCTGGTCGAAGACAAGGTGCACGCCCGCAGCACCGGCCCGTACAGCCTGGTCACCCAGCAGCCGCTGGGCGGTAAAGCGCAGTTCGGCGGCCAGCGCTTCGGCGAGATGGAAGTGTGGGCGCTGGAGGCTTACGGCGCGGCGCACGTGCTGCAGGAGATGCTCACCGTCAAGTCCGACGACGTGCAGGGGCGCGTCAAGACCTACGAGTCGATCGTGAAGGGCGAGCCGATTGAGGAACCCGGCATCCCCGCGTCGTTCAAGGTGCTGGTGAAGGAGTTGCAGTCGCTGGGCCTGGCCGTCGAGGCGATCAACGAGGGCGGCGAGGTGATGCACTTCGGAAAGGATGAGGACCGCCGCCAGACGCCCCGCCTGGGCATGGGTCTGCTGGGGCTGGACGAAGGCGATATGTAAATCCACTCTCCTGCGTGGAGCGGATGGCTGCGCGGCGCACGCCATGGCGTGCGCCGCGTATTTCTTTTCGGGCGCGAAAAACGCCGCCGCCCGCTCTGAAGTAGAGCGGGCGGCGGGATCAATGAGTGAGCACTCCGAGCCGGATAATCCGCGGTGGATTACCTTCCGGCTTTGGGCGCCAGGTTGGGCGCTTCGGCTCCCTCGCGGGCCTTCCAGGGCACGCCGACGAAGCGCAGCAGGAAGTAGTCGGCGCCGATGTAGCCGGCGATCTTCCACGCCATGACGATGAGCAGCGCGGCGAGCAGAAGCAGCCCATTGGTGCTGGCGGTGCCGGCCAGCAGGAAGTTGAAGTTCATCAGCGCGCCGAAGAAGGCCGCGATTCCCACGAAAGCGCCGACGACCAGGCCGATGCCGACCAGCAGCTCGCCGTAGGCCACCAGCTTGCCAAACCAGGTGTAGGCTTGCGCGTTCAAAAGGAAGTTGAGGAAATCGCGATACCAGCCGAAGGCGATTGCAGGCTTGCCGCTTTCCGGCACCTTCACCGCGTTTGCCCAGTAGCCTTTCAGCGCTTCGCCGGTAGTGACCCAGGCCGGGTTTGTAACTTTATGCAGCGAGGCATCGATCCACTGATAACCGAGCCAGATGCGCACTACCAGCCAGACCCAGCTCATTCGCACGTCGGAGAACAGGAATTTGGCGATCTTCGGGTCTTCGATGATGCGACCCTTGAATGTCGTCGGGTTTTTAACGTTTGTCATTTTGATGAACTCCTTGTAGATTTTTAATGAACGGGTATCTGACCTGACTATACGGATGCGGCGCGCCGTGCGGTATGGGCGGACGGTCAAAATTTATAGACCGAAGGGGCGAAACCAGTACGGACTAAAGTCTGATAGCCTGCCTTACAATCAGATTCATGAGTGACAACCATACCGACCTCGTTATCGCACAGGCGCTGGAGCGCGTGCGGGCGCGCATTGCGGCCGCCGCGCAACTCGCCGGACGTCCCGCATCTGAGATCACGCTGGTCGCCGTCAGCAAGACTTTCCCGGCCCAGGCTGTGCTGGATGCGGTTGCCGCCGGCCAGGTTGACTTCGGCGAAAATCGCGTGGAGGAGGCGCTGCCGAAGATGAAAGAGATCGGGGAGCGGAGATTGGAGATTGGAGACCAGAAGCCAGAGGTCAGAGGTCAGAGGTCAGAAGCCGGCGGGCAGACGCGGCAGATTCGCTGGCACCTGATCGGGCATCTGCAGTCGCGCAAGGTGCGCGATGCGGTCGGGCATTTTGACCTGATTCACTCCATCGACTCGGTCAAACTGGCTGCGGCTATCGACCAGCGCATTGCCACGCTACGCGTCCAGTCGCCAATCTCCGATCCCCACGCTACGCGCCCAATCTCTAATCTCAAATCTCTAATCTCAAATCCTCAGTCCATCCTGCTGGAGTGCAATATCAGCGGCGAAGCAGCCAAGAGCGGGTTCGCCGTGGCGGGTTGGGAACGCGACGACGCCGTCCTGGATGCGTTTCTGCGCGATGTCGAGAAGATCATCGGCTTGCCTGGTCTGCGCGTATGTGGCTTGATGACTATCGCGCCGATCGTGGCGCAGCCCGACCAGGCGCGCCCGTATTTCGCCGGACTGCGCGCCTTGCGCGATGTTCTGCGCCGCCAGTTCCCACAGGCGGCATGGGAGCACCTGTCGATGGGCATGACGGATGATTTCGAGGCTGCCATCGCGGAAGGCGCGACGCTGGTGCGCATCGGGCGCGCCATATTCGGCGAGAGGGCCGCGCATCCGCATGACTGAACTTCTGGACCTGCCGGAGGTGGCGCTTGTTCGCGAGGTCGCGCAGGCCCGCCGCGCCCAATTGATCCTGGTGGGCGGCGCGGTGCGCGACGCGCTGCTGGGCAAGCCCGTACACGATCTGGACTTTGCCGTGCAGGGCAATGCCGTCGGCATCGCCCGCGTTGTTGCGGATCGGCTGGGCGCAGCCTTCTACCTGATGGATGCCGAACGCGGAACCGCGCGCGTCATCGTGGCGCGCGGCGGCCAGGCGCCCTTGCACCTGGACTTTGCGGTGTGCCGCGGCGCAAGCTGGGATGAGGACTTGCGCGGGCGCGACTTCTGCATCAATGCCATCGCACTGGACCTGGACAGCGGCGCTGTGCTGGACCCATCCGGCGGGTTGACCGACTTACCGCGCAACGTCATCCGCCAGGTCAGCCAGCACGCCATCAGCGACGACCCGGTGCGCGCACTGCGGGCGGTGCGCATCGAACAAACGCTGGGCGGCTCGATAGAGCCTGCCACGGCCGCGGCGGTCAGCGCTGCCGCAGCGTTGCTGGACATCCCCAGCCCGGAGCGCGTGCGCGACGAGTTGATGAAAACGCTGGCGCTGCCGGTCGCTGCGCGCGCCGTGCGCCGTCTGGATGGGTTAGGCCTGCTGGGTCAGGTAATCCCGGAGATCGAGCCGATGCGCGGGTGCGAGCAATCGCCGCCCCATCACTTCGCGGTGCTGGAGCATACCTTTGTGGTGATGGACTATCTGGATGAAATAGTGCAACACCTGACAGGTTCCAGCGGTGAGTACACCGCTGGAGACCTGTCAGGTGTACAAGAGTCGGGTGCGCCGGATTGGCTGCGCGGTTTGAGCATCGCTGAGCCACACCGGGCCGCGCTCAGCCGGCAACTGAACTCGACCACCACCAATGACCGGCTGCGTGTCGCCGTGTTCCGGCTGGCGACGCTGCTTCACGATGCGGCCAAACCGGCTACACGCAGCGTCGGCGCTGACGGCCGCGTCCACTTCTACGAACACGAGCAGGTCGGCGCGGCGATGGCGGCGGCGCGCGCGACAGCGCTCAGGTTGAGTGGTGAAGAAGTCGAGCAGATACGCGCCACGGTGCGCCATCACATGCGCCCCAACCAGATGTCGCGGGAGTACGGCGCCAATGGGCCGAGCGCGCGCGCCGTCTACCGCTTCGTCAATGCCGCAGGCGCATGCACACCCGAACTGGCGCTGTTCTGCATCGCCGACGGCATGGGCAAGGCCGGCGCCGCCACGCCCCTGGAGGACGCCGACCGGCGCGCGGCGGTGGCGACCGCGCTGATCAAAGCCTATTACGACCAGTTCAGCCCGAGCGTTGCGCCACGGCCGCTGATAAGCGGCGAGGATGTACTGGCGCTGGGCGTCAAACAGGGGCCGCGCATCGGCCAGATTCTAAACGCCGTACGCGAAGCGCAGATGGTGGGAGAGATCCACACAATCGCAGAAGCTCTGCAAGTGGCACAGTCGTTCCTAGAACCCGACAATTGAACGTGTTATGCTAGTGCTTCTATGCAAGGATCACAGGAAATGACCTCTGCTTACCCCATTACAGAACGCCAGCGAGTCGAATTGAAAGAGCAACTGCGGCTTATGGCGTTTGACATGGCACAATTGGTCGATGATAAGCAACTTCAGACCATTCAGATGGGACTAGGCAAGCGTGAGCGTTTAACCGCTCTCCTTGATGGGGAATTAGACTTTCATGGCGAGAATGGCGCTTACGCCTCACATGACCTGCACGCATTTGCCGCTAAATTTCCACCTCAATTACCTCGTGCTTTCATCCGTGGTTTGACCCAACCAGGCGATATAGTACTCGACCCTATGATGGGGTCTGGCACGACTGTTGTTGAAGCAATTATTGCAGAAAGATATGGAATTGGCCTTGATATAGACCCACTTGCATTACGTTTGAGTAGCGCCAAGACTAAACCACTGAACGCAGATCACTTGCGGGAAGCCGGATTCGGCATAATTGACAGCGCAAAAACTTTATTAGCCAACAAGTCCGTGATTGAGAAGGAACTTGCGCGCCGATTTGACGAACCCACCAGGAAATTCATTGATTATTGGTTTGCGCCAAACACGCAGCGTGAACTACTTGCATTGGTGATCGCATTAGAAAATGTCACCGATGCCTATATCCGCCGCTTTTTCGAACTTACCTTTTCATCCATTATCGTTACCAAATCAGGAGGAGTCTCACGGGCTCGTGATCTTGCCCACAGCCGCCCCCATCTAGACCCAACCAAGAATCCAAAAAACGCACTGGATCAGTTTGCTCTACGACTTCGGAAAAACCTGATTAGCATTGCACGACTTAAAACAAACGGAACGTCAGCATTTCCACTAGTGGGAGACGCACGTTGTATGCCCTTGCCAGATTCTTCTATCGACTTGATCGTTACTTCTCCACCATATGCCAATGCCATCGACTACATGCGTGCCCATAAGTTTTCACTTGTATGGTTAGGTGAATCTACAGTTAACTTGTCAGAACTCCGGTCAAGGTACATTGGTTCCGAGAGAGTAGGACAGCATAAAAATACGGCGTTTCCTCCAAAACCGGAAGCTATTATCCGAAGACTATCAGAACGCGATAAGAGCAAAGCTGCCATACTAGCGAAATATCTCGCAGAAATGGGAATGGTTCTCTGTGAGATGCACCGCGTTCTGCGCAATGATGCGGCTGCGATTGTTATTGTGGGGACATCGGTAATGCGTGACATTGACGTTGAGACACACAACTGCCTAGCGGAAATAGCCGCAACACTGGGGTTTGACGTTGTTGGGGTTGCTAAACGCACACTTGATCGTAATAAACGAATGATGCCAGCTCGTTTTGGCAGGCGATCTGATTCTATGATCGAACAACGGATGCATGACGAATATGTCATAGGCCTTCTGAAACCATAGTAATATGCAAAAAGGAGGCCATAGTGCCATCTCGAGAACAGACTGTCAAAGACGCAATTGGTTTATTTGAGGACGCAGATAACCCTTCTGGATTAACAAAGTCATCTGCATGGCTGGGCATCTACCAAACACTATTGTGGTATGAGCCAGTTAACCATTTGGGTTATTCAGAACTCCCCCATATCATTGACGCAGACAAACTGCGCCCCACCGCAATCAGAAGGGAAACGTGGACAAAACCCAATGTCTGGCAAATCCGGGCTGGGAAAGTACACACTTACCTGAGTGAGCAGCTGGGCTGTACCTCCCCAAACACAGCCGCCAAGTTCGATCTACTGTTAAAGAGCCCGGATTACCGAGGCTTACAACGACAGAACACGCTCGGTATCGCCTTTGCTGGTTTAATTGAGCATGTCTTATCGAAATATGGCGATCAAGGGCTATCCTACGCCACAGAGGTTGAGGCATCAACCATATTTCCAGGTATTACGGTGCCGGGTCGTAGTGGGACGCCACGTATGGATGTTTTGGCAAGTCGGGCCGATATTCCTATTGCCGTCATATCAGCGAAATGGAGCGTGCGGCATGATCGGTTGAATGACATCACGAATGAGTGTCCTGTATACAAAGCCGCCTATGAGCGGATCTATCGTCAAGGCCGAAAACGGTTGAAGTACTATGTTGTTACCAACGAATTTGATCCCTCACGCCTTACTAAGATGCTTGACGATAGTTGTGTAGATAGCATCGTCCATGTACACAAATCGGCAGTGGTCGATGTTTGTGGTCTAGATGGGAGGTTAGCCGAACTCACAGATTTAACCGACTTTATTGACGTCACTTCATCCTGGTAACACCAATTGCCTTTAATTGAACGAGTTAGCAGGAACTGGCTGTAAACGATTAGTGGCTTCCGTGTGTTTTACATCGCGTCGCTCGCTTCCGACACCGATTCGAGCAGGGGCGGTTTGGTTTCGTGATATTGCGGCGGTTAATCCTGCTGGCACGGCTCCGATGACCAGCGCTGTTTTGGGAATCATGGCACGCGGTGTGGCATCTTGCGCAGACTATCCGGCGAATACCAGCGCCCAGATCCAGTTGACGGCGGTGTGCAGCGTCGCGGCGGCCGTGACGTTCTTTGTGGCGAGGTACGTCCGCGCGTAGAAGACGCCTGCGATCGTCGCCAGGACGAAATACCAGCCGGCGTTCGGTGGGTTATCCAGGTGAGCGGCGCCAAATATCAACGCTGAGACCACGATGGTCGTGGCCTGGGGCCAGCGAAAGGTGTCGTCGAGGTAGCGCAGCAGCGTGCCGCGAAACAGGATTTCCTCGGGCAGCGCAACGGCGATATAGATGGTGAAGGCGCGCGCCAGCGCATCAGGCGCCGACGTCATCGCAATGCCGGGGATGACAAAACGCGTCACCAGCCCCACGGGTATCGCGATGAGCGCAAACAGCGCCAGGTTGGATGCCACGACGCTGAGGCCGTGCGGGGTGGGGCTGAACGACAATCCCAGCCCGCTGAACCTGCCTGATACGGCCACGATATATAAAAACGCGCAAATCGCCGCAAGATGAAAATAGGATAATCCAGCCGGTTGTCCGGGCAAATCGAAACCTGGGAAGGCGTTGAACTCGATGCTGTACCACAGCGACAAGACGGCGCAGACGAACAGGAAATTCAGGCCGGCCCTCTGTTTTCGCGACGCCAATGCCAGTAACAGCGCCGGCAGCGCAAATGCGCCGAGGCGCAGCAGCACGTCGGTCGATGTGACCACGGCGCCGGTCTGGTAGTTCGTAAGCGGCAGCACCAAAGGCATCGCGACGACGATCAACCCCAGCGATGCGTCGGCTACCCGTAGCCGGCCTGTGTTGATGACTGCCAGCGCGACGGGCATGAACAGCAGGACGCCCGCCGTCAGCAAGTCGGATGCTTCGAACGTGCCATACAGCCGCCCATAGAGCACGTATGGCGCCAGAAGCAGCAGCGGCATGACGGACATGGCGACCGGCTCAGCCTGCGCCCAGGCATACAGGCGGCGCGCTACCGGGGCAACACTGGCAAGCAGATAGAACGCCATCAATGCCGCAACGATGAGCAGCGGCAAAAGAACCTCGCTGTTTGCCAGATTGCCGCCGAGCTTAGCGGCAAAAGCCGCCACCGCAACGGCCCACAACGCAAACCGTATCGCCCAGTCGAACCAGTGCGGCGCCGGGGCAGGCGCAATGTCGGGCAATGCTACAGGCTCACTGGCTGCCGCGATACTCGGCGCTGTAAGGGGTTGCCGGCTCTCCCGCGCCCGGTCCGATTGTGGCAACGAATCCATAGTGGAGTGATTGTAGCATTCAGATCACGGTTTATCAGCCATCATTTCCCGCGTCAGGGGCGCTCTCTGCAGGGCTGTCGATCGCAATTTTCAGCCAGGCTGCTCTCACCTGCCGGCGCGTCTGCTCGTGTGTGCCCGAAGTATCGATGACGACGTCGGCGCGGCGGAGCTTCTCGGATTGCGGGTTCTGCGCCGCCACGCGCGAGCGCGCCTCGGCTTCGCTCATCCCGCGCGAATGCGCCAGGCGAGCCGCCTGCACCTCGGGGGGACAATCGGTCACCCAGACCTGGTCGCATTGTTCGGCCCAACCGCTTTCAAACAATTTGATGACCTCGATCACGGCCACGCGATCCGGGCTGAGCGCGGCGAGCTGGCGCGTCATCGCAACGTGCACGGCCGGGTGGACGATCGCTTCCAACGCCATCAGCTTATCTGGGTCATTGAAGACGATCTGCCCCAGCGCATTGCGGTCGAGTTCGCCATCGGGGAGCAGGATGCCCGCGCCAAACTTCGCGATGATCGCGGCGAGCGCCGGCTCGCCCCGGTTGACCACCTGGCGCGAGACCTGATCCGCATCGATCACGGCAGCGCCCAGTTCGCGCAGCACCTGCGCCACGGCGCTTTTGCCGGTGGCGATGTTGCCAGTAAGCCCAATCAGGATTCGCGGTGGCATATGTGGTCTATTCTGCCATGAACCCGCGTTTGAGCGCATTGCACGACTTGACGCCGTTGCGCCGCTTTGCTAATATCACTTATAGACATCGATTTATGCCAAGCTATCACGTCTGGGATACTCGCTCTGATCAACCAGCAACGCCGCGTTTGCGGATGTATGGCGGGAGTGTTCGCGCGTAAGTTCAGGCCAGAACAAACCGGTAAAGCATCGAGGCGCGGCGTAAGTCGCGCCTTTTTGTTCTGTGCCGGGCGGGGAATCAACCGCAGGGGGTATAAACATGACGCACAGCAAATCCATTTACAGGTCGCCTGCCGGCGAGAAAGCAGTCATGGCGTTGTACGATGCCGTGTTGGCGCAATGGCCAGTGCAACACGAAACACTGCATATCCCGACGCGCCATGGCGAAACGTTTGTGATCGCCAGCGGCAACCTATCCGACCCGGCGCTGGTGCTGCTGCATGGCGCTGGATCAAACTCGGCCATCTGGGGGGCGGATGTGGTGAAATACAGCCGCCGGCGCCACGTGATCGCAGTTGACCTGCCGGGCGAAGCGGGCAGGAGCACGCCCAGTCGCCCTTCATGGCGCAGCCCGGCCTATGCTGAGTGGCTGGACGACATGTTGAACGCGTTGGGCTTGCAGCAGCCCACGCTGATTGGCATCTCGCAGGGGGGTTGGACGGCTCTGAAGTATGCGACGTGGAAGCCGGAGCGCGTCGCCAGGCTCGTTTTAATGTGTCCCGGCGGCGTGACGCCCGACCGTTTATCGTTTGTATTCAAGGCCGTCCCGCTGTCGCTGCTGGGGCATAAGGGCGTCGAGCATATCACCCGCAGCCTCTTCGGCGACCAGCCGGTTCCGCGCGAGGCGCGCGAGTACACCCATCTGATCATGGCGCACTTCAAGGCGCGCGTCGGGGCGCTGCCCGTCTTTACTGACGACGAACTGCGGCGTCTGACCATGCCGGCGCTGTTGCTGTTAGGCGCGCGCGACCCGCTGCGCCCATCGGCGCGCATCGCCGCGCGCATGCAGCGGCTGCTGCCCCAATTGAATACGGTCATGATCCCGAAAGCGGGCCACATACTGACCGACACCGCCCATTACATCATGCCGTTTCTGGCATCCACGGAGGTGAGCGTCCATCAGGACGTTGGGCGGTATGGGGCGTTCGTTGCGCTGGGAACAGCGGGGCGCAGGGACTGCGTGGATCAACTGATGGCGGCATTGGCGGCGCAGGATGACGTGGCTACGACCAAGCTGGTCGACTTTGCCGTCGGCCTGGTCAATACGCCGGAGGGGAGCGAGCGCGTGCGGCACTATCTGCTGTATGGTTCCGCGCGCCAGCGCAACTACGCGGCGCTGTACTTCAAACGGCGTGGCAATCACCGCGTGCTGGATGAGGCCGTGGCTCGCGGGATCATCGACAGGGAGCAGGCTTACGCGGAATGAACCGCGCAAGGTGACGTAGACTCCGGGAATCTGCGAGATTCCCGGAGTCTGTGTTTCCGATTTACCTGCTCAGCGCCCCGGGGATGCGCATAGACTCCCGGAATCTGCGAGATTCCGGGAGTCTGGGTTATCGAGACCAATTCGGCATTGACAGGCTGCGCCAAAGTGGATAAGTTTAGCGGGTATGAAAAAGACGAAGGCGATTGAACTGCTCGACAGAACAGGCACGGCCTACGAGTTGCGCGCGTTCGAGGCTGTCGAATTTACCGCCGAGGAAGCTGCGCAGAAGATGGGGTTGCCGCCTGGGGACATCTGGAAAACGCTGGTGGCGCGCGGCGAGAGAAAGGGCGTGGTGATGGCGATCGTGCCCGGCCCGCACAACCTGAGCCTGCGCAAGCTGGCGCAAGCCATCGGCGACAAACGCGCCGAGATGGTGGATGTGAGCGAGTTGATGCGCCTGACCGGTTTCCTGAAAGGGGGCGTCTCTCCGCTGGGCGGCCGGCGCGAATACCCGATTTATATCGACGCGTCCATCCACCAGCACACCCGGGTGAGTATCAGCGCGGGGCAACGCGGCCTGCAGATTTTGATCGCCCCGGACGACCTGATCCACGCCACCCGCGCAACCGTCGCCGACCTGATCGAGTGACCCACCGGCCGGCGCGTCAGGGCGCTACGACCTGTACCGCGCTCTCAACAGGCTGGCCTTCCGATCCGTCCAGGCGGATGGATGCGATGCCGTACAGATAAGTCGCGCCGTGCTGCGGCGCGGTATCGCTGAACTGATAGACACCGTCGGGATTATTCGTCGCCCGCACCAGCGCGATGCGCTGCCAAACCGTATCCGCCAGCGATTTGCGCAGCACCATGTACGAATTGACCGCATCCGCCCGCGCGCCGACCCACTCCACGATAATCGCCTTGCCGCGCACGGCGCAGGTCACCTGCGTCGCCTGCGTCGTCGGCGCGCTGATCTGGTGAAACGAGGCCGCCAAGTCGTTAATGAACCCCGGCCACTGGATAGACGGCGCCACCCCCGGCGCCGCGACGGCCACACAGGCGAAGATGAGCACGGCCAGCACGATCACAAGCACGATCGGCGTAATGACCAGGTACTTGATCAATGCGAAGACAAGGTGCAGGGGGAATGTCACGATGTGCCAGATGAGATGGATGATCCCTTTTATCACAAACATAGCGATAACCCTTGCGGGAACGGCATCCCGCTCCGCTACGGCTAACTATAGCGCAGCAAAATCCTTGCGGAGGGCGCCGATGGGCATGGGCAAAATCACCCTGCCGCAAGGGTTGCTGCGGATTGGCATGCAGACGGCGCGGCGCTACAATACCTGAATCAGTTCTGTAGATCGATCGCTCATTCCAGATCCAGCGCAGTCACAGAGTCAGTTTCGGAGGTATGCTCGATGTCACACCCTTGTCACAACCACCGCCACCCCATCAGCCGGCGCGAATTTCTCGGCGTGATGGGAGCGGCCGCAGTCACGGCCCTCGCCACAGCCTGCCAGGGCAATTTACCGGCCGCGCCGGCCGCCACCAGCGCCGTGAAGGCCGCCGGCGCGAAACCCGTGGTGGCGATTGCGCAGGCTACCAGTTATGATCCCGCCACCATCCGCAAGCAGGTGCGCGCCTTGCTCGATGCGACGGGCGGATTGAAGGGGATCGTCAGTTCCGGCGGCAAAGTCGCCATCAAAGTCAACCTGACCGGCGGCGTGGGCAGTCGTCCGATCCCCGGCGTATCGGCTATCGAAAGCTACGTCACCCACCCGGAGGTCGTACGCGCGCTGGGCGAGTTCGTGCGCGAGGCCGGCGCAAAGGAGCTGTACATCGTCGAGTCCGTGTACGAAAACGCCAGTTGGACCGAATGGGGCTATGAGGACGTTGCCAAGTCGCTGGGCGCGACGCTGATCGACTTGAATCAAGCCTTACCGTACACCGATTTCGCCAAGGTTCCGGTCGGCAATGGCGCATTCCTGTACCAGAATTTCAACCTCAACCACATTCTGGAAGAAGTCGATACGTTCATCTCAGTGCCGAAGATGAAGACGCATAACACCGCCGGCATCACGCTGTCGATGAAGAACAAGTTCGGG
>JAMCQN010000053.1 GCA_023382055.1 Chloroflexota bacterium | reverse complement strand
GGAGGTACGGCGCGAGTTGGAGAAGCAGGAGCCGGACGCCGCGCGCTCGGACCTGCGCGCGCTGGTGAGCCGCGACACCTCGCAACTGGACGCATCCCTGCTCGCAGCGGCGGCGATAGAATCCCTGGCGGAGAACGCGAGTGATTCTTTCGTCGCCCCTCTTCTTTATTACCAGCTCTTCGGTTTGCCCGGCGCATTCGTCTACCGTGCTGTGAACACAATGGATGCGATGATCGGCTACCACGGACGGTACGAATACCTGGGCAAGATTGCAGCGCGACTTGATGATGCGCTGAACGTGATCCCGGCGCGCCTCACGGCGCTGCTCATCGTAGCCGTCTCACGGCTGGCCGGGGCGGACCCGCGCCGGGCGTGGGACGTTCTGCAACGCGACCATGCGCGCACCGCCAGCCCGAACGCCGGTCACCCGATGAGCGCGATGGCGGGCGCACTCGGTGTGCGGCTGGAAAAGGTCGGGCAATACCGCCTGAACGAAAACGGCCGCCCGCCCCAGCCCGCCGACATCCACCGCGCAGCGCGGATCGTCTCACTCGCGCTGGGCTTTGCGCTTGGGCTCAGTGTCCTGGTAGAGTTCGGGCGGCGCAGGCGGGGAGGTTCAAAATGAACTCAATACGCCCACGTCCGCAAATCGAACGCCTTGCCACGGTTCCCCACGGCGGCTTTAACAGCACGCGGCCGCCGAACCTGCTCGATTTCAGCTCCAACGTCAACCCGTTCGGCCCATCCCCGCGTGTGTGGGATGCGCTGCGCGGCGTCGCCATCGGACAGCACCCCGACCCGCGCGCGACGCCGCTGCGCAAGGTGCTGGCGCAGGCTCATAGCCTCGACGCGCGGGAAGTCCTTGTCGGCAACGGTTCGGTGGAGTTGATCTACCACCTCGCAGTCGCCTTCCTGCGCGCCAGCGATCGCGTGCTCATCGTCGGGCCGACCTTCGGGGAGTATGCGGCGGCGGCGGGCATCATGGGCAGCGAGGTCGTCATGTATCGCGCAAGCGCCGAGAGGAACTTCGAGGTGGAACTGGAAGCGCTGCTCAGCCTGGCGCGTGAAACCCAGCCGCGCCTCATCTTCCTGTGCAACCCCAACAACCCGATCGGCGCTTATCTGCCGCGCGATGCGGTTGAGGCGCTGCTGCGCGGCTGTCCCGGTTCGCTCCTTGTCCTAGACGAAGCGTTCGTGCGCTTCGCCGCCGGGGCGTGGGATTCGCGCGGGCTGCTCGCGTACGGGAACCTGCTCATCCTGCGCTCCATGACAAAGGATTATGCGCTCACCGGGTTGCGCGTCGGGTATGCCATAGGCGCGCCCGGAGTCATTGAGGCGCTTGAAAAGGTCCAGCCGCCGTGGAGCGTGAACGCCTTCGCCCAGGCCGCCGCCATCGCCGCGCTGCGCGACGAGGACTACCTGCGGGAAACACTGGCGGAGATCGCCCACGCCTCGACGGCGTTGAGGGCGGCGTTTGCGCAGGGAGGCTGGCGCGTCATGCCTTCAGCGGTCCACTTCTCCCTCGTCGAGGTCGGCGACGCGCGCTCCTTTTGCGCTGCGCTCGTGCGGCGCGGGCTGGGTTTGAGGGATTGCAGCTCCTTCGGGCTGCCGGCGTTCGTGCGGGTCGCCACTCGCAAGCCGGAGGAGAATGCGCAACTGGCGTCGGCCTTGGCAGCGCTGCGACGGGAAGGATCATGAGACTCCCGTTCGTCCGTCATGGCGCGACGATCTGGAACGATAAGGGGAGATGATGAGCGCAAAAGTTCTTATGGTACAGGGCACTATGTCATCAGTCGGCAAGAGCCTGATGGTCGCGGCGCTCTGCCGTATTTTCAAACAGGATGGCTGGCGCGTGGCGCCATTTAAGTCGCAGAATATGGCGTTGAACTCCTTTGCGACGCGCGATGGACGCGAAGTCGGGCGCGCGCAGGCGATGCAAGCGGACGCTGCGGGCGTGGACGTAACGGTTGAGATGAATCCAGTCCTCATCAAACCCGAAGCCGATTCGTTCGCCCAGATCGTCGTGCTCGGTAAACCGTGGGCGCGCCTCGCGGCGGGCGAATACATGAGCCGGCGCAGTGAATTGTGGAACACCGTGACTCATGCTTTGGATTCGCTGCGCGCGCAATACGATTTGATCATTATAGAGGGCGCGGGCAGCCCAGCCGAATTGAACCTGCGGAGCGGCGATCTCGTGAATATGGCGATTGCAGAGTATGCGCAGGCGCCCGTGCTGCTGGTGGGCGATATTGATCGCGGTGGGATATTCGCGCAACTCCTCGGCACCATCTGGCTGTTGCAGGAAAATGAGCGCGCGCGCGTGCGCGGCCTGATCGTCAACAAGTTCCGCGGCGACCCGCGACTGTTCTACGACGGCGTGAAAATTCTGGAAGCGCGCAGCGGCGTGGGCGTGCTGGGCGTGGTTCCGTTTGTCCGCGATTTGCGGATCGCCGATGAGGACTCGGTCGCGCTGGAAACAGTCGATCGCGGTTCACGATCGGCCCGCGGTATTGACGTTGCAGTCATACGCCTGCCGCACATCAGCAACTTCGACGACTTCGATCCGCTGCATGCAGAAGCGGATGTGGCGGTGCGTTTCGTCGACCGCGTGGAGGATGTTGGCCGGCCGGATTTGCTCATCCTGCCCGGGACCAAAACGACGACCGCCGACCTTAAGTACTTGCGCGAGCGCGGCCTGACAAGCCGCATCGTCGAACTGGCGCACACGGGTGTGCCGGTGCTGGGGATTTGCGGCGGCTACCAGATGCTGGGGGAGACGATTCATGATCCGTCCGGCGTCGAATCGGATGAACTTGAAGTGCAGGGATTAGGCCTGCTGCCGGTCACGACAACTTTTGCGGCGGAAAAGCAGACAACACGTGCGCGCGGCAGCATCCAGGCCGGGCGGGGCCTCTTTGCAAACGCGCATGGACTCGAAGTGGCTGGCTATGAGATCCATATGGGGCAGACGTCGGGGCTGCCGCAAGCGCGCAGCACGCCCTTACAACGCGTGATGGCGCGCGGCGACGAGGTTGCAGCGGATGACGACGGCGCGGTGAGCGAGGACGGAATGATCGCAGGAACCTATTTTCATGGCCTGTTTGAGAACGACGCACTGCGCCACGCGCTGCTGGCGAATCTGGCGGCGCGCAAAGGTTGGACGCGGGCGGCGGCTCCGGCGCGGTTTGATCGCAACACTGAGTACGATCGGCTTGCAGAAACAGTGCGCGGGCATCTCGACCTTGGCGAAGTTTATAGGATGCTTGGCGCTTCTCAATGACACACTTCGCGTCCTGTTTCAGCCCCCGCGCCCATCGATATCGCTGCACACATTGCCAATTGGCAATTTTTCAATCATGCTGCATACTATTTACCTGGCACGCGCACACGGTCACGTCGCTGTTTAGCGCCAGCAAGCGCGGAAACTCGTGACGAAACTGTGTACGCTTACAAGCCAATCATCAACTTGCTTTGCCAAAGGCACAGGACAAAAACAATACGACCGCATGATGGGGAACGAAGATGTCAAACCAAAACACCACGGAGCAGACGGTTCGCAGCAGTCACTATGATGGTCCAGTCAAGCTGAACCCGGTACCCAAGGATCTGGAAATCGCGCAGGCCGCGCCGATTCTACCCATAATCGAGGTTGCGCGACGCGTCGGCCTGTCCGAGGATGACCTCGAGATCTTCGGGAAGTACAAAGCCAAAGTTCATTTGAACGTGCGCGACCGTCTGGCTGACCGGCCCAACGGCAGGTACATAGACGTGACGGCGATTACCCCGACGCCGCTCGGCGAGGGCAAAACGGTGACGACCATTGGCCTGTCTCAGGCGCTGCATTACACCGGGCGGTCGGTCTTCACCTGTCTGCGCCAGCCGAGCATGGGGCCGACCTTTGGGATCAAAGGCGGCGCGGCAGGCGGGGGATACGCGCAAGTGATCCCGATGGAGGACTTCAACCTGCATCTCACCGGCGACATTCACGCCATCGGCGCGGCGCACAATTTGCTGGCGGCGGCGATTGACGGCCACCTGTATCACGGCAACGCGCTGGGTATCGATCCCGCTTCGATCATGCTCAACCGCGTGGTTGACATCAACGATCGCTCGCTGCGCAAGATCGTCATCGGGTTAGGCACGAAAGAAGACGGTGTGCCGCGACAATCCGGCTATGACATCACGGTGGCCTCCGAGGTTATGGCGATCCTGGCGCTGTCCAGGAGTCTGGAGGACCTGCGGGCGCGGCTGGGGCGCATGGTTGTTGCGTTCTCGAAAGATGGCTCGCCAATAACAGCGGAGCAACTGAAGGTCGCCGGCGCAATGACGGTGCTGCTGAAAGATGCGCTGATGCCCAACCTGATGCAGACGCTGGAGCATTCGCCCGTGTTCGTGCATGCCGGGCCGTTCGCCAACATCGCGCACGGCAACAACTCGATCGTGGCCGACCAGATCGCGCTGAAGCTGGCCGATTACGTCGTGACCGAGAGCGGATTCGGGGCCGACCTGGGCATGGAGAAGTTCATGGACATCAAGTGCCGCGCCAGCGGGTTGGCCCCCGACTGCGTGGTGCTGGTGTGCACCGTGCGGGCGCTGAAGATGCACGGCGGCGCCGGCAGTGTCGTCGCCGGCAAGCCGTTGCCGCCTGAGCTGACGCGTGAAAACCTGCTGGCGCTGGAGAAGGGCTGCGCGAATTTGGTGAAGCAGGTTCAGAACGCGCGCAAGTTCGGCGTGCCCGTCGTGGTGGCGATCAACCACTTCGACACCGACACGCCCGCCGAGACCGAACTGATTCGCGAGAAAGCCATCGCAGCAGGCGCACTGGGCGCGTACTCGTCCAGGGTATGGGCCAGGGGCGGCGAGGGCGGCGCTGAGTTGGCGGAAGCGGTCGCGCAAGCCTGTGAACAACCCAAGAACTTCAGGATGCTGTACCCCGATAACGCTTCCATCAAGGAGAAGATCGAGACCATCGCATGCGAGCTTTATGGCGCCCAGCGCGTGGAATATCTGGCCGAGGCCGAGCAAAAGATCAAGCTGTTCACGAAACTGGGTTGGGCTTCATTGCCCATCTGCATGGCCAAGACGCACCTGAGCCTGTCGCACGACCCCAAGCTGTTCGGCGCGCCGACAGGTTATACGCTGCCCGTGCGCGACGTTCGGGCGTCCATTGGCGCGGGATTCCTGTACCCCCTGTGTGGCGAGATGCGCACCATGCCCGGTCTGGGCAGCCATCCCGCATTCGAGAATGTGGATCTGGTGGACGGCAAAGTCGTCGGATTGTTCTAACTTCAGTTACGGGTGCTGGATGAAGCCGTGCGGGACGATTCCGTTCCGTAGAACGGAACCGTCCGCGACGCTCTCCGGCAGCGCTGCTCTTTCGGTATAGCAGGGATCGAGTCAGAGGGTGTTTGCCTGAACGTCGGCAAGTGGGCTGCAGGCCAACGCCTAGAGAATCTGCTGCATCATGGTCGCCACTGCCTGGTAGACCGGCGACTCGTCACCCAGTTCAACCAGGGGCCGACCGTTGAACTCGAATTCCGCCAATCGATCATTGTGAGGCACGACGCCCAGCAATGGGATATCCAGAGCATCAATCCGCGCCTGGAGCGGGGCCGGGATCATTTCTCCGTTCAGATCATTGACGATCAGATAAGCGCGCTTGATGTTGATGTCAAGCTCGTGACGGAAACCGGCGATGCGTTCGGCGGCAACGATACCCCGTTGCGTCGGATCGGTGACAACCAGCAGCACTTGCACATCGCGCGTGGTGCGGCGGCTGAGATGCTCCATGCCTGCCTCATTGTCTATGACCACGTAACGATAGTTTTTGCTGATGCTGTCCACTACCTCGCGCAAATTGTGGTTTACTGCGCAATAGCAGCCAGTGCCTTCGGTACGACCCATTGCGATCAGATCACAGTGGGAACCTTCGGCGAGTGAGGAGCGTATCTGATAGTCCAGGTAGTCGCGTTTGGTGACGCCGCCTGACAAAGCGCCCATTGCCGCGCCGCCAGCCGTCAACGATTGCTTGATCTGATCCAACATGCCTTCACGAATATCACCGACGGTCCATTCCAGTTGCAGGCCCAGCAGCATATGCAGATTGCTGCTGGGGTCGGCGTCAATCGCCAGGATGGCGCCCGATTGTGTCTGCACAAGGTACTTGATCACCATCGTCGCGATGGTGGACTTGCCGACCCCGCCTTTACCGGCCAGTGCGATGGTTGTGGTCATACGCGATGCTCCAAAGGTTGCATTACCAGAATTTGTGCGATCTTCTCGGCGGCCTGCCGTAGCGCCGGAACATGATCGTACACCGCGACGCCCAGTCGGTCGGCTTCCTGTACGGCGACATCGGCAGGCAGAATACCCAGCAATGGCAGGCCCGGCGTCTCGACTTGCAGGAAGCCGGCTTCATCGTCGCTACGCACCTTGTTGCCGACAAGCCATAACCGTGTCAGGCCGATATCCGCAGCCAGTTTCCTGATCTGCGCCGCAGTACCCAGGCTGCGACGTGTCGGCTCAACCACGACGATCATCGCATCTACGAAATCCACTGTTGCCCGTCCCAGATGCTCCACTCCGGCGTACATATCCAGGATCAGCACATCGTCCTTGCGAAACAACAGGTGGGTAAACAGCGTCTTGAGCATGGCGCTTTCCGGGCATATACAACCCGATCCACCCGTTTCAACTGCGCCCATTTCCAGCAGACGCACGCCGCGATGCATCACGCTGAAACGATCCGGCAGATCATCTACACGCGGATTCAGGGTGAAGAAACCGCCCACCGTGCCGGGCTTCGCGCCGGTCCGCTCCTCAATCAGCTCGGACATCTCGGTGATAGGGCGCAGGCGGGAACGGAGCCCGGCCGGGAAACCCAACGCGCCTGCCAGACACGGCGCAGGATCAGCATCCACAGCCAGCACGTCGCGCCCGGCATCGGCATACACCTGCGCCAGCAACGCCGCTAACGTTGTCTTGCCTACCCCGCCCTTTCCACTGATTGCGATTTTCATGCTAGCTGTAGGTAGGCGTCGGCATAGATGACTTTATTGAGCAATATCTGAACCGTCTTCCAGATCGCCGCCTGATCGGGGTCATTGATATCCACGTCGTCAATGACGGGTGTTTCCATTGCAGCAATGCGGTCGTATATCTTGAGATACAGGCGGCCTACGGGCGTGCTGTCGTCCCGCTGTTCGATAATGCGTATGGTGTCTTTGAGCTTCGTGTCGAGTGGGTCGCCAATCATCGTATTCAGCCCTACGCCCATCAACATCGCGCAATAGGTGCGATTGACAAGCGAGCGATTCTCCTGTGGAACTGAGTTCGAGACATTCGACAGGCCGACCGAGATGGCAGGCGGCGGATTCCAGGCGACCTGCAACGTGCGTATGGTCTCGATCAACTCCGGGCAATACTCCTGGCAGCCGGAGACGGTCAGTACCAGCGGGTCGATGATCAGGTCTGATATGGGGAAATCTATCTCCAGCATACGCGGGATCAACTTCTCGATGGCGATAGTCACCCGCGCGTCGGCCGCCACCGGGATACCGCTTGCGCCCATCGTCAGCGCAATCAGGCGCGTGTTGTATTTTTTCGCCAGCAGCGGCACTTTTTCCAGCCGCTCCGGCTCCGCAGACGTGGAGTTGATGATCGGCTGGGCCTTGGTGACCTTCTTCAGCCCAGCCTCGATGCCCATAATATTGGTGCTGTCGAAGCTGAGCGGCACGTCCGCCACTGCCTCAATAGTTTCCACCATCCAGGGGAAGATCTCTTCCCAGTCCTTTTTCCGCGGCCCCAGGTTGAGATCCAGCGCCTGTGCCCCGGCCTCCACCTGCGCAACGGCGCGCCCCTGGAAAAACCGGGCGTCTTTGGCCTGCAACGCGTCTTTCACTCGCGGAGAGATGATATGGATGTTCTCGCCAATGATGTACATGACTATGTCCCCTTTCCTGATTTGTGCGAAGCATTCGCATTCGATGCGACCGCTGCCTGTACCGTTGGAAAACGCGCGAGGTCGGTATGGGGCAGGAACAGCGCAGATGTAAACGCATCATAAAAGGTGTTGTCGGCGGACAACTCGATATAGGTCATGCGGGCTGCAATGTCCGTGATTCGCGCCCGCGCAGTACGATCCAGCAGCGCCAGATATGCGCCTCGAACTGACGTGTTGCCCAGGAAGCGAAAACGATCCCAGGGCATGTCTGGCAGTAATCCGATCTCGACCGCCTTCTCGACATTGATGTACTTGCCGAATGAACCGCCGATGAGTACCTCCTCGGCTGTTTCCAATGGCGCGCCGACTTTCTCGGCCAGCACGGTAAAACCGGCATAAATGGCAGCCTTGGCCCGCAGTAAATTATCGATGTCTACGCGGGTAATCACGATATCGTGGCCATCCTGGGTTTCACTGCCCCAGACCAGCACGTATTCAGGGCCGTGCTCGCCGCGCCGCACCCGCGCAGTGGGCAGCTTGAGGTTGATATTACCGCTTCTGTCGATCACTCCGGTCAGGAATAGCTCTGCCAGCAACGCGATCAAACCACTGCCGCACACCCCGCGCGCCTTGCCTCCGCCGATTATGCGGAAGGTCGGTTCGAACGTGCCACCGTTGATCCAGACCTCCTCGATTGCGCCTTCCGTGGCGCGCATTCCATGCAGCACGCCCGCGCCCTCAAAGGCCGGACCGGCCGAGCAAGCGCATGTTACCAGCCATTCGCGGTTGCCCATCACCGTCTCGCCGTTCGTACCCACGTCCATGAATAGCGTCACCGGCCCGGCATCGTCAAGGCCAGAGGAGAGCACACCCGCACTGATATCCGCGCCAACGTAGCTGGCGACGCCGGGCAAACAGTCCACCGTTGCTTCAGGATGGATGTCCAATCCGATCACGCCTGCCTGCAATGCCGGTATGTGGTTCACGGCGGTCACAAACGGCGCCAGGCGGATGCTCTCGGCCGGTATGCCAAGCAGCAGGTGGATCATGGTGCTGTTTCCGGCTACCGCCGCCTTGATCACGTTCGCCGGATCGACCTGGACACGCTTGCAGGCCGTCGCAATGAGCGTATTGATCGTTTTCAATACCAGATCGCGAAGTTCCAGGCCGCCACTGTCCTTGCCGGCGTAGATGATGCGCGATATGACGTCTTCGCCGCGCGCGATCTGGCCGTTGTACTCGGCGACCTGCGCCCGCACAGCGCCGGTCATCAGATCCACCAGCCACAGCGTAACCGTCGTGGTGCCAATGTCAACCGCAATGCCCCACAGCGGCGCATCGTCGGGTATGTGGCCGGGCCATAGATCGACCACCCGCGCCGGGCCATTCGGGCGATCCCAGGTATCGGCTTCGAGCAGCGCCGTGACCGCCCAGTCATCCGCCCGCAACACAGCCCCGATCCGTCTGAGCAGTGTCAATGAAATCTGAAATGCGTCGATCCCGGTCTGCTGACGGAGCGCCGTCTGGATGCGGCCCCAGTCGTCGGTTTGATCCTGCCTGTCCGGCGGAACCAATGTCAAGGCGACACGACGCATCGGTTGCGCCGCCGGAGAATAGCCTGGTGGAATCGTCACCTCGACAGCAGTGCGCTCAGTCGTCAGACGGCGCTCGATCTTCTCCTGGGGTGGAACTGCGATGGACACGTCGCCCTCGACTACCGACTGGCAGGCCAGCGCATATCCCGCCGCTATATCCTCCGGCGAGAGGCGCAGCGTACTGCGGCGACGCACGCTCCCTTCGGTCACCTGGACAGCGCATCGCCCGCAACGCCCCTGCCCACCACAGGGTTGTTGGATATCCACCCCGGCCAGCCGCGCCGCCTCGATCACCAACGCGCCGGTGAGGACGCGCACCGGCTCGGATGCGATATCAAAAGAGACTGAATGCTCGGTCACGCTTCACCTCATCACGGGCGCGGTATTCCGCTCCCGCGACTCTCTTGCGCCGCCGCCAATCAGAGCGCCTGCTTCATGAACACAGGCAAATCGACGGCTTCGCGCGGGCCAACACGTATCTCCCAATCCGGCAGTTCTTCTTCGAGTTCACCGGAGAGCACGGCCACGTGACCCGGCAGAACGATCCGTTTCCTTGCAACCTTTCTGGCGACGCCAGTCTCCTTTACCGCTTTGGCGATACGCTCGGCATCGAATTTGCCCGCCGCCCAGGCTGTGAGGACACTCATGCCCTCTGCATCCACAATCAGCAACCACGCCGGCAGACCAGCTCCTTCAACCTCGTTGGCAACACTGAAGTAGGTGATGCTGAAGTTAGTTGTGACCAGCACCGGATCGCCGGGCTTCGGATCGTTGATCTCGTACAGCCCCGGCTGCACCTGGATTGGCTTTTGCGGATCAGTGAAGATATTCTCGCGCAGGACCAGCAACGGGTAGATCATCTCCGGGGCGAAGTGATTCAGCACGATGAAGCCCGCATATTTGGCAATTGCCTGCGCCGCCAGCACCGATTCCTGGGTTGGGTCGCTGGCGTCGCATGGAAACGCGATGATCGGATAACCGAGCGGACGGAAATCCTTCTTCAGCGCCAGGCGGCGAATCTGGGTCTGTCGGATCAACGATGTGCCCAGCCGCCGTGTTGCCGGGTCCAGAACCAGGTCAGCGACGCCTTTTGTTTTGAGCTTGCCGGTCAGATCGGCCAACTCATCAAGTTTATCTGAGCACACTGCCAGCGCAGTGCGATGCTGTTTGGCAAGATCGGCCATCGCTTGCCAGTTACCGGCGTCTGCGCAGTAGATCAACGGGCTTTCGCCATCTATCGCTCGAAGTCCTGTAGCCATGATGGCTGGATCGCGGGCGATCAAGATGAGCGGACGTTTGCTGATTGCGCGGACGGCGCTAACCGCATCGGCGAACCTCGCCGGGTCGCTGGACGCTGACTGCACTGCAAATCCGTCCAATGTCAGATCCATGCCGACGTAGCGCACGGTATATGTGTCGGCGGCTGACACTTTGGCCCTGATGCCGTCGGCTGCCTCATCATCCTGTACGCGTATGAACAGCCCCGGTTTGTTAAAAAACGTCTTCTCATGCCGAAACAGCACAGTCTCGTTACCTGACTTGACCTCGTGGCCGTCTGCCTTGAGCGTGACCAGCCGAACCGGCGGTTCGGCGGCGTCGGCCAGTTGCGACTTGGCGTCTGAATTGACGTGCGGACAGGCTGACAGCTCCATCTGTTTGGCGGCCAGCTTCATCGCAAAAGCCAGGCAGGTCGGCAGGCCGCAGTCTTTGCAGTTGGTTTTCGGCAGCAACTTGTAGATTTGTATACCGGTGAGTGCCATTTTGTGATTTTCTCGCTGCTAGATCGTCTCTGGAACGGCCATTAGATCGTCGCTTGCTACGCGCACACGTCTCAGGCTTTCGGGATGGCGCAGCACCACAATATCCGCGCCTGACTCGATCAGTGCGACGGCTGTCAATGTCTCCCAGGTGATCGCCCGTTCCCGCCAATCTCCCCAGGCAGCGGGCACGTCCTGGCCGACCTTGGCTTCTTTTGCCTTCCAGGCTTCGGCTCCAGGGGTGACGATCATCGGCGATTGCGTGTTGCCATCGCCCTGCAACGCCGCCAGCCGCAGGCGCTCCATGACCGAGTAGCCGTACTCAATACCGTAACCCAGCGCGCCGGTGGTCGGATCCATCAGGATGCGATCTGCTGGTATACCCATGTCCCGAACCAGAATGTTGAGTTGCTTGGCGAGATTCACATCCATCGGCGTACGTGTGCTGATCAGATGACCATTCGCCATTGCCGTCGCTACGATGGTGCGGTAGTTTTTGTCCTCGCAGATGCCCAGGACAAGCCGTTCGCCTTTGGTCGCCTCGGCCACTGGAACCAGCAATTGGTTATCCAGATCGGCCTGGCCTGGCGCGAAGACCAGCAGCGGTAACCCGCTGGCCTTCAAAACTGCTTTTACGGCTGCAACGGCTGCCTCCGGCGTGGTTGGGTGGCCATCGGCGCCCGTCAGACTAAGCGAAAGCACTAACAAATCAGCCCCGGCTTTTTCGCCGGCATTGGCCCAACTGGCAGGGTCATCAACCGCATTGCCCCAAACTTCAAGCAGCAGCGGCGACCAGTCATCCGGGCGGCGATCCCGGATCTCCAGCGCGATAACCGGGCGGTGGGCCATTGGTTGCTCAAAGTGCATAAAGGGCAAGGTCTTGTGACCGCCGACGGTGACCGTATGTGAACGCGTACCGCCTGCTGCCGTCGTCGCGCCGAGAGTCACTGTGCAGACTGACCCGGACCATGTATCTTTTGGTATTTCGACTGGCATACCACCTCACTCCTGAGGAGGAATATGGGATTGGCGCTGCGCCGCATCCCGTTTTTCGATGAATGTTTCGAGCGGCAACTTACGGGCCGCTGCAGTACCCAGATCCTGCAGCTCAGCGTCGCTGCGAGCTGCCAGATGGCGCAAGATATTTGTGTAGGAAAGCGCCGCCGCCGGGTACTGGATTCCACCAGCCTGGTGCATTAAAAACACCACACGCGTACTCTTGTCTCTCATGATCTGGGCTGCGACAATCAAGGGAACGTCAGGCGGAATCTGCGGCACACTGTCGCGCATCACGTCTTCGGCGGTCAGGTCACGACAATCGTCTCGCGTATAGGCCTGCACCAGTTCATCCCGGCTGATGGATCCAACGGCGTTCCCCTCCTGATCCAGCACCACGATGCCTTCCAGTTGTTTGTCCAGCAGCAGACGCGCGATCTCGACAATCGGCGTATCGGGCGGACAGGTCGCCACTCCGACGGACATCAGGTCGCGCACAAGCAGGCGTTCAGCCATCGGCGTTCACACCTTTAGAAGATCGGATCCATTATCAACGCCGGGTGGTTGTGCTCCTCCAGCCAGGCCAGCAACTGATCGACAGTTGAGACCTGACGCTCATCGGCAATCTTGTCGATCAGGTCAGGATCGCCTTCCCGTATGGCGACGGCTTTCAGTTCGTCAGCCATCGTCTCTTTCAAGGTGCTGCTCATCCATACGACCCGCTTGAAGCCGCCGTCTGCCGAAATGAACTTGGGGCTGATCAGGTAGAACTTGCCCACGCCCATCACGCCGGGCGTCTGCAATCCGCCGCCCGCCATGCCCGCCAGCGTGCTGAAAGTCATACCTGCCGGGGTCATGCTGGTGTCTTCACGGCTGACGACCATGACGCCATTCGCCTCGGGAATCAGCATGACGATGCTCTCGAAGCAACCGCAGGCGGTCATGGGGTTTTCCATGATCGAGTACATGGCAACAGTCTGCACCGCGCCGTGCGATCCGGACTTGGCATAGTCGCTAAGACCGGTCCAGTACCCCTTGACTGGATCGAGCGCCGCGCCGAGTTTGATCGGCCGGTTGGGGCCGGTGGGGTTGATGCTGTATGAGGCTTTGCAATCCAACCAGTTGTAAGCGCCGCACAATCCCAACCGCTCCGGGCTGACGATGCAGACGTGATTGGGCGCGAATGACTGGCAGAGCGTGCATGAGTAGAACTCGTCCACCGCGCCATCGACCAGGTCGGCCAGGCGCTTATTGCGAAAGTCGTAGGCCTCGCGCGCCTTGCTCAACCACTCCTGGATTTTGTCCGGTTCGGTATAGATCGTGACTTGCACCTTGTCCACGATGGCGCCGAAGTCCGCGTGGAAGCGGGCGTGCAGGATTTTGCCAAAGTGCTCCAGGTTGAAGCCTTTATCGGCGGCGCTGCTAGAAATGCGTATCCAGGCGATGTCGCGCTGGCCGATGTGCTGGATGCCCGATGCGCCGTTGATGAAATGGTGAATCTGGCGTTCCAGCACCGGCTCGAAGTCCTTCTGCATCGCCCGCCCGGCCGCCTTGATCACGATCGCCATATCCATGTGTCCCTGCGGCGAGACGCTCTCAAAACCGGGACCGACCACCTCAACCTTGCCGTCAGTCACGTCGTCCAGTTCGGACATGTGCAGATACTCGATGCAGCGCGAGTATTTGCCGCCGAACTCGACGCGCATGTCGGCTTTACGCACGACCTCGCCTTCGAAGGCGGAGCCGTAGGCCACCGGCACCGGCACGTTAGCCAGGTGTACCTTGACGCCGCGCACTTCGATACACTTCTGCACTAAGCGTTCCGCGCGTTCCAGATCGTCCGCGCCTTCGATCTCATTGAAAGGCATACTGACGACGTGCTCATAGGTGGTGACGCCGGTCGGCAGGATTTCGGGAATGACTGTGTCGGCGATCACGGGGAAACCGAAGTTGATCGCGCCCGCCGCCGCCGCGTATTTCAGGTCATCCACTTCACCCAGCGCCAGCACAAATGCAAACACGCGCTCCTTGTTATAAAGCAGGATGTCACGCGCCATGCCGCCCTTCATGCCGCCGAAGGTCAGCGCTGAACGCGTGGCAAAGCCCAATGCGTAGATCGCGCTGAGAGTGTCCGTGCCGAACGGCACCGTGTACGTGTCGTAACCCAGCTCGATACCTTCCTCGACAAGTTGCTGGATGATGCTGCGACCGTTGACGTTGCCCGAAAGGAAGCACAGGATGTTGCGGCGCTGCAGCTCGCGCACGATCTTTACCGCGACTTCGTTAGACTTGGCCGCGCCGACGATTGCCGCAAAGCCCGGCATTCGTCCATCCACCAATTGAATACCCCACGAGCGCAACTGGATGTCGTCAATCGGGCCGTTGAGGTGTCCATCCCTGCTCTTGACGCCAAGGCCGTTTTCAGGGCTGGTGAAGGCTGTGCCGCCTGCCAGGTGGAAGCCTGGCATAGGCTCCGGTTGCAACCCATAGGCGAACCGGATCGCTTCGACAGCCTCAGCGGCCAGTAAAGTCGCCATACCGCAGTCTAGCGTCTCGCCCAGATAGGGAGTCCAGTTTTTATCGGACGGGACGGGGTGTAACAGTGCGCGAGCGTGCTGCAAGACCGGCTCTAACTGGCCGATTGTTTCGACCTGCCGTCCGGTCATCCCCAGGATGAGCGGAAGGTAATATGCTGTGTTGGGAAACGCGACTGGAGTATCCGGCCCTTTTTCGGCCAGGGCCTTACGGAGCATCCATTCCACTTCGGTGACCAGCGCGTTTGCGCCGCGAATGGCGCGTGTTGCTATGTAACGGGACATGAGTGCTTCTCCTACTTGCCCGGCGCGCCGTAGAGGGCCGCTTGGCGTTCTGCAATGGGTAAGCGTTCCAGTTCATGTATACGAGCGTCACCACTGCGCCCGTAGCGGGCCGGATTGTATTTAGGCAGGCCCAGAGCGGCGCGTTTCTGATCGATGTGAGCCAGTGTCCGGCGCACCATTTCTTGTGGGTCTGCCACGAACTCCATTTTGCCGCCATAAAGCTTTTCCCAGCCTTCGCTGAGGTAGCGCAGGACGATATCGCTGTCGGCGACGCGATCGGGCATCCCGCTCACTGGCGACGCTCCGCCAAATATCACATAAGCGCCCGACGCCACACAATAAACCCCGATCGAGAGCGCCTTCTCACTCATCCATTCCGGCGCAAGGCCGACAGCAGGAATCTGGTCGATGTCGTCTCCCAGACCTCCTTCCGCCACCATCTGCGTTAGCACGGTCAGGATGCGGGTGTTGTCCACGCACGACCCCATGTGCAGCACCGGCGGGATGCCAACCGTCTCGCACACTTCGCGCAGACCCGGCCCGACCTGGTCCAAACCTGCGCTGCCCAGCAACAGTCCCACCTTGGCGTTGGCGATTGCGCTGCATCCTGTCTCCACCACCAGCACGTCTTGCTTGAGCAGCTCTCTAGTGATGACGGTGTGGAGGTAGTCCTGCGTGCTGCGCGGGTTGTTGCAGCCGACGACTGCCGCCACGCCGCGTATCCGACCGGCGATAATCGCGTCGTTGAGCGGGCGGAAGGACGCGCGGTATGTGCCGCCCAGCATATAACTGATGTACTCGTGCGAAAATCCGGGGATCAAATTCTGACGCACGTCGGGAATGTGCGTCTCGCCCCGGTTCTTAAAGTTGTCAATCGCCCGGCGCAAGATGTCCTTGGCGACAGTCAGCGCCCGGTGTTCGTTAAACTCAATGTGGGTTGCGCCTTTGATTCTTACCTTAGGGGATGTCGTGATGACCATGGTGTGGAAGTTCTGCGCCAGGCCGACCAACGCCTGCATGATGCACTGCACGTCCACCACCATCGCCTCAACTGCGCCGGTGAGGATCGCCAACTCCTGCTGCAGGAAATTGCCTGCCACCGGAATACCCTTCCGCATCAGGATTTCGTTGGCCGTGCAGCAAATCCCCGCCAGGTTGACGCCCTTTGCGCCCGCAGCGCGGGCATATTCGATGATCTCAGGATCTTGCGAAGCGGCGACGATCATCTCGCTAAGCGTAGGCTCGTGGCCGTGCAACACCACGTTAACCATGTCTTTTTTAAGGACGCCCAGGTTAGCCTGACCTAAAATCGGGGCTGGCGTGCCGAACAGGATGTCGGATATATCAGTAGCGATCATGCTGCCGCCCCACCCATCGGTTAGGGCTGTGCGGACGGCATGTTGCAGGATGTGTTCCGGATCCTGGTCATCGCCGATGTGGGTACGGTGCAACGCCTCGACGACTTCACGATCGATGCCGCGCGGGACGACCCCCCGTTCATCCCACAACTTCCGGCGTTTTTCCGGCGCACGTATCATCGGGACAATCCGTCCCTTTTGTTGCCCGAACTGCGCGATATACAGGTCGGCTAAATCATTGGCAATCTCTTCGGGGGCGCGCCCTTCGATAGGGATATCATACAGAGCGGCCACTGTCCGCAGCTTGGCAACGTCGTTGATCACGTAACCTTCAGCCTCACTGTTGGCTACCGCCTTGAGCGTAAAAGCCAGATCGCGTCCGTGATCGGAGTGCGCGGCTGCGCCTGCCGCAACCGCCCTTAGAAAATTGCGAGCCTGGATCGTGTCAATCGTCGCACCGCAGACGCCGGTCTGGCCTTCTTTGGTAAGGCGACAGGGTCCCATGCCGCACATTTTGCAGCACATCCCAACGCCGCCGATATTGCACGGGACCATATCATCGGCCCGGCTGAAAGCGGTGCCGATCCCCAACTCGTCGGCGCGGATAAGCATCTGTTGCGAGGCAGGATCGATACTGCGTTGCTCGGGACTACGCTCTTTCTTCGCCATCTCTCCCCTCCTTGGTCTTCATTGTTTCCATGCCGGGGCACGGCCAGAGTGCGCGGCCCGTATGGCTGACGTTTTGCGCAAAACCGATGACTTGTCCGGTTTGCTGATAGGCGATCGTGTGGCGGAAATATGCGGCTCGCCCGTCAGGTGAAACGACAGCCTCTCCTGTTTCGAGCGGCGCCACCAGGTCTCCGAGATAGCTCGCCTTGTCCAGCCGGGCTATGATCGTATCGGCATCGATCCGGGACGGATCGTATGTCACTTCGGCGATCTGGAAACAACTGCTGGCGTAAACAGCTTCGACGCCGGGCATTTCCAGCAAGATTCGCCGGACCTCAGTAACGTGGTGATCACCGTACATTCCCGGGAGATCTAAGGTGAGTTTTTCCATGAGACATCGCTTCCACTTGAATGACTATGCTGGAAAGGGAATCGTGCCTTTTCACGCATTAAAACATGCCGTGCCGTGTTGAAGGGACCCTGCCGATCATTGAAACCTCTATGACCAGATTATAAGGTTCATTACCGAGTAGAGCAAGTAAACGAAATCGCGTCACTACTCGAGACGGCCATGTAACGCTTCCGCTTCGCTGGCCCGTGTGGGGATCAGGCATATCACCAAAACACGTTTCCAGCGTCGTGGGCAGTTTCATCTGCCCACTATGTGCGCATTCCGGACAATCAACTTCCAAGCGCAATCGCCCTACGGTGTCTGGCACGCCGCTAGTTGAACGCGCGCATAGTGCAGCCGCTCCACGACGGCCTGAGCCAGGTGGCGCATCAAGACATATCCCAGGCCGAAATCCACCTCGCACATCGCACGCAAGCCCGCCGCGTCAATCACGATGGCGCGCACCGGCTCGGAGGCTATGGCGGTTGCGGTAAGATGAAACGGCGCGATCATGCTCGAAACGCTGAATACTTCGCCCGGCGCCACCCCGCCCACTGGCGTTTTGATCTTTACATCTCTGCCGCCACTGTACCAAAGGTCCACGCTGCCTTCGATAAGGACATACAGCTTGGACGCCGGCTTGCCCTCTTCCACGATCACCGCGCTTCCAGGAAACGACGCTTCTTCAGCGATCATCGCAATGCCCGCAAGCTGAGCATCGTTCAGGCCGCCAAAGAAGGGATACCGACGTAATAGTTCAGTTGAGATCATGTTGACTGCTCCTGTCCCTCACCACATATGTGCTGAAACTCGGTATGGCGTTCACAATGCGCCGGACGCCAGCGCCCCTGTAATAAAATGGCCTCGAGTGTTCCAAGGACTGCCTGCACTGCCGCCGGAATCGCAGCCTCGACTTGCGGCGTAAGTGTCTCGCCAAAGTCGAGCATATTCACTGCCTCGATGGCGATGATGGCAACCGCATCAGCGTCCGGCGTCCGGCCGCCCTGCTGGCGGATGAGTTGCAGTGCGTTTTTCAACGATGCATCGTGCGCTCCGTCCGTGTTGTAGGATGGCATGTCTTCCAGCGTCAAGCGATAAATCGCGCCAGGCACACCGCCGCGCGTCTGGATGGCATCGATCAGAATCACGCGGTCATAGCCTTCCAGTTGCTCGGCCAGTCGCAGCCCGCCCTGTGAGGCTTCGAGAAACTCCGCCTCTGCTGCGCCGATACGCTCATGCACAGCCTGGGCCACTCGAATCCCGATGCCGTCATCGCTCAGGATCGGATTGCCCAGACCGACGATCAATGTCCTCATCGTGTCTGCGTCCGCGGTCAATTGACGACAGTAGACGGCTGACCTCCGATCATGGCAGTTCAACAGCATTGCTTGAGCACGTCCACGACCTCGCCCAGTGCATTGCGGATCGTGACCTCAAGCGGCATCTGGCCGGGCAGGCTGTGCGTGGCGCAGCCAAAGCACGGATCGTACCCGCGGAAGGCCATCTCGATCATGTTCAACAGCGGCTCGCTGGGCGCGGCGCCCGCTTTGATGAGGCTCGCGGCCGCCTTTTTGATGGACATGGTGATGGGCGCATAGTTGTTCGTCGTGCCGACGATCAGGTTGACTTTCCTGATCAGCCCGCGCTCGTCGGTGACATAGTGATGCGTCAGCGTTCCGCGCGGCGCTTCGACGATGCCCACGCCTTCGGTCGGAGTTTCGGTCGGGATGGTGCGGAAATTGTCGGACGTGATTTCGGGATCGGTGACCAGTTCGACCCAGCGCTCGGCTGCATAGAGCAGTTCCACCAGGCGCGCCCAGTGAATGGCCAGACGCTGATGCACCGGCTTGCCGCCAAGCGTCCTGTAAAACTCTTCGTAAGCCTCCTGCGCGCGAGGCGTCGCCATGCCATCCGACGCATTGAGGCGCGAAAGGGGTGTGGCCATATACACGCCCGAATCTTTGCCATCCACAAAACCCTTCCAGCCGATCTTTTTAAGGTACGGGAATTTCAAGTACGTCCACGGCTCAACATGTTCTGCGATGACATCCTTGTACTCATTGGGCGAATACTTGACGAACTCATTGCCGTCAGGGTCAACCACGCGCACCTTGCCATCGTAAAAATTAACCTTGTTGTTCGTGTCCACCATGCCCATGTAATAGGTCCTGTGCGTGTAAATATCGCCCAGGATCATGTCCACATAGCCCTGGTTCTTGAGCACAATGTCCTTGAACAGTTGCAGGCTGAACAGCGCAAAGTCAACCGCCCAGCGCGCCATCGGCTCGATCTCGTCGCGCTGCTCTTTGGTGATGCCCTTGCTCAAGCCGCCCGGGATGGACGTGCAGGGATGCACCTTGCGCCCGCCGATGATCTCGATGGTGTGGTGGCCGTACTTGCGCATCGTGATGACCTTGCCGCCGATTTCCAGCCCGACCTTGTGGATGACGCCCAGGATGTTGCGCTGTGCAACGGGCGCATCGGGGCCCATCACAAAGTCCGGGCCGCCCAGCGCGTAAAAGTGCGTCGTATGATCGGCGCAATAGAACGCGCTGTAGAGCATCTCGCGCAGCAGCTTGGCCGGACGCGGCGGGTCAACGTGAAAGACCGCGTCGGCGGCTTTGGCGGCGGCCATGTGGTGAGCTTCCGGACAGACGCCGCAGATACGGTTGGTCAGCACCGCCATCTCTTCGACCGGTCGGCCCACGCAAAACTGCTCAAAGCCGCGCAACTCGGGGATCTGAAAGTAGGTGTTGGCGACATTGCCCAGGTCATCCAAAAAGATCTCGATCTTGCCATGCCCTTCCAGGCGCGTAATCGGGTCAATACTGATTCTCTGCATAGGTCGCCTCCTACTGTGCCTTGGCTCGATGGAGCAACGAGCTTGCCAGACCAAACCGATAGAACGTGCCTGCCGGGTCCACAATGCCGTCGAGGATGCGTTCAATTTCTGCCGGGTCTTTGCTGTCAATCACCGAAGAGACCGCGCTCATCATGCGCGCGCCCTGATCCACCACATCCGGCGCGGGGCCGTAGCAGCCGATGCACGGCATGTTAGCCGCCGGACACCGCGCATTGCATCCGGAGCGCGTCGCCATTCCGGAGCACAGTATGCCCTGTTCGAGCAGACACTCTTGCTGATCCATCGGAATCTGCCAGGTACGGCGAAATTCCTTGATCAGCTTTTCGCTGCGCTTGCGCGAGCACTCGTCGCAGACGGTCGAGTTGCCAGCGCCGATGACAGCGCCGGCGGGGGGTAGTTTGGCTTCGCCCTTGAGCGCGGCGATCACCAGATCGATCACCGTCGCAATCTGGTGGGATTCGGGCGGGCAGCCGGGCATATAGTAGTCCACCGGCACGACCTGGTCAAGCGTCTTCAGGGTTTCGTACATCCTGGGGATGTGAAGCTCCCCTTCCGCCGCTGGATAGTCATAGGCCGGGCGGACGTTGTGGGGATTATCGGTCGAGACCGTGCTGAACGCCGTTTCGATCACCGCTTTGCCCGACGTGAGATTTGCGAGGCCGGGGATGCAGCCTTCGTTCGCGCACGAGCCAAACGCGACGAGCACCGCTGACTTTTTACGGAGCAGTTTGGCGAGGCGCTCGTTCTCGTCGTTGCGTATGCCGCCGTTGAACAGGCACAACGTAATCTCGCCGTCGGACATACCCTCGACATCCTTGTACTTGGCGTCCATCGCCACCGGCCAGAACACCACGTCGAAATTGGCGTCCACATCGAGGATTTTCTCTGCAATGTTCAGGACGGCAATTTCACAGCCGCCGCACGAAGCGGCCCAGTACATTGCGAATTTCGGTTTAGCCATGCAATCCTCCTTACGCCGATGCCGGGGCTGGATCGACGTAGGTCGTCGTCGCCATCTTTATCCAGTTCAACGGCCCCAACGCCCTGACATCGGAGACGAATTTGTCAATCTCCTCGGCCAGAATCCTGCCCTCGGCAGCCGAAGCCCAGACGAGCCGGACGCGATTGTCTTCCAATCCCATCTGTCGGAGCGTTCGCTTGAGCAGCGCATAACGGCGCAATGTCTTGTAGTTTTGTTCGACATAGTGGCAATCGCCGGGGTGGCAACCAGTGATGAGCACGCCGTCCGCGCCTTCCGACAGCGCTTTGAGCACGAACTGCGGGTCAATCCGGCCCGAGCACATCAGGCGGATCAGGCGCACGTTCGGCGAGTACTTGATGCGCGCCATGCCGGCCGCGTCGGCGGCGCGATACGAGCACCAGTTGCATGTAAAACCCACGATGACAGGTTCAAATTGGTTGTTGTCACTCATTGTTATCCTCCATGTATCGCCTATCGCCCATCGCCTATCGCACATCGCATCCTGGCCGCGTTCCACGATCAAGCAATGCGAGCGATCGGCGAAGGGTGATCATGCCGGCACTGCCTCGCGTTGTCCCAGCTCGACCTCCAGAATGCCCTCGATCTGCGACAGGATCTGCGCGTTGGTATAGTGCGAGCCCGTGATTGCGCCCGCCGGGCAGGCTGCTACGCACGTGCCACAGCCCTGGCACAGCGCCGGATTGATCTCGGACACGCCCTTGTCGACCAGGAAGCTGATTGCGTTGAACGGGCACTGGTTGTTGCAGATGCGGCAGCCCGAGCACTGCTCTGCGTTCACGCTGGCGCGCACTGGCTCCAGGCTGACCTGTTTCCGATTGACCAGGCCGATGACGCGCGCGGCCGCCGCCGCGCCCTGCGTCACTGAAAGTGGAATGTCCTTGGGCCCCTGGCAGACGCCGGCGACAAAGACTCCTTCCGTCATGGTCGCCACGGGATCGAGCTTGGGATGGCGCTCAATGAACCATTGATCCGCGCTACAACCGATGCCGAACAGCTTGGCAACCTCCTTTGCGTCATGGCGCGGCTCCAGCCCTGCCGACAGGATGACCATGTCCACCGGTATGCGGCGTTGCTTGCCGATGAGGGTGTCTTCCACCTGGATGATGAGCTTGCCTTCTTCGCCGGGCAGGCGAGCCGCATCGGTGACTTCAGCCACTTTTCCGCGCACGAACCGCGTCTCATCAGTTTCCAGAATGTGCTGGTAGAACTCGTCGTAGGCCTTGAGCGGCGTGCGGATGTCTATGTAAAAGTTATAGACCTGCGCACCGGTCTTTTCCTTGACCAGATGCGCGAACTTTAGACTCTGCATGCAGCAGATGGCCGAGCAGTACGGGTTGTAGTTTTTGTCGCGGCTGCCCACACAGTGAATGATGCCGACACTCTGCGGTACGGTCACGCCATCGCGCAGGATGACCTTGCCGCCGGTCGGCCCCGCTGCGTTCGAGAGCCGTTCGAACTCCAGGCTGTTATACACGTTTGCCAGTCGCCCGTAGCCGTATTGCGGAATGCGGCGGCAGTCGAACAGATCCCAGCCCGTCGCCAGGATGATATTGCCCACGTCGAACGAGACAACCTTGTCTTCCTGCTTAAAATCAATCGCGCCGGTCGGGCAGAATTTTTCGCACGCCTTGCAGGTGCCCTTCTGGAAGAACGTGCAGTTTTGAACGTCCATCACCGGATACTTGGGCACCGCCTGCGGGAATGGCGTGTAGACGGCTTTCCGTAAGCCCATGCCCGCCTCGAACACGGTGTCAATCACCTTCTTGGGGCACTTTTGCTCGCAGATGCCGCAACCGGTGCACAGCTCGGTGTTGACTTTGCGCGCCTTCTGGCGAACTTTGACGGTGAAATTGCCGACATAGCCGTCAACCTTTTCGACTTCGCTCCAGGTGAGCAAGGTGATGTTGGGATGCGTGCCGGCCGAAAACATCTTGGGCGTGAGGATGCAGGCCGAACAGTCCAGCGTGGGGAAGGTCTTGTCGAACTGGGCCATGTGTCCGCCGATGGACGGCTCGCGCTCGACCAGGTAGACATGATATCCCGCATCGGCGATTTCGAGCGCGGCCTGGATGCCGGTGATCCCGCCGCCCACGACCAGCACGTTCGGGTTAATGTCCACGATGATGGGTTCGAGCGCCTGGTTGTGGATGACACGATGCACCGCGCCCGAGATGAGGGCTTTGGACTTTTCCAGGGCAACCGTCTTATTGGCAGTCACCCACGACACCTGCTCGCGGATGGACGCCATCTCGAACAGGTAGGGGTTGAGTCCGGCGCGCTTGCAGCAGTTGCGGAACGTCGCCTCGTGCAGGTGGGGCGAGCAGGCCGCCACGACGACGCGCGTCAGCCCCAGTTCCTGGATGTCTTTTTCGATGAGTTCCTGCCCCAGGCTGGAGCACATGAATTTATAGTCGCGGGCCACGGCCACGTCGGGCAATTCGCCTGCCCAATGCGAGAGCGCCGCCACGTCCACGACGCCGGCAATGTTGGCGCCACAATGGCAGATATAGACTCCAACTTTTTCGCTCATAATCTCCTCTCCTGTTTCATGAGGTGGCATGACGAATGTATGGAGACTGGGTCGTGCTCGTCTCCTTGTTCCGAATCTGAGCAAGCACGGCTGATGCGGATACCAGTTCAGACCCAAATCCCAGTTCCTTTGGGCTGGCTCCCAGCGCCAATCCCAGCAGTTGCGTGAAATACAAGATCGGCACCGAGAATCTGGCGCCGAACTCCTGGTTGATTTGTTGTTGGTAACATTCCAGGTTGACCTGGCACATCGGACAGGCTGTCGCAATCACCGCCGCGCCGTTATCCATCGCATTCTGTAGCAGGTTGCGCGCCATGCTAAACGCCGCTTTGCGACTCGTAATCAACAAAGAGCCGCCACAGCATCGCATTTTGAGTTGATACTCGACGGGCGTTGCGCCCGTCGCCGCGATCAGGTCTTCAAAGTAGCGAGGGTTTTCCACTTCCTCGTGATCTTTGCGAGGCCGGACGATCTGGCAGCCATAGTAAGGCGCGACTCGCAGGCTATTCAACGACTGTGTCACGCGCTTCTTGATTTCCTGCACGCCCACGTCATTGCAGAATACTTCGAGAAGGTGGTACACCTGGTTCGTTCCCGCATAGTGCAGATCGTCTTCTTTCAGCGCCTCGTTGATGTGTTCGGCCAGGTCGGCATCGCGCTTGAGAGTGACATTCGTGAAGTAGGCGTTCTTGTAACAACCGGCGCATGGCGTGACCATATCCAGCTTTTTCTTTTCGGCCAGCGCCAGGTTCCGCGCGGACAGCGTGTACGAGAGCAACTGGTCAATCGCAAAGTACGCCGTGGTGCCGCAGCAGTTCCAGTCATCCAATTCCTGGAACTCCAGATCGAGCCGGCGCGCGCACTCGAGCGCGGATTGGTGATAACTTAGCGCCATTTTTTCAAGCGAACAGCCGGGGAAATATGCATAGGCTTTCATTTTGCCTCCCCAACCAGGTTAGACGCCGGGATGATATGCCCCACCATCCGCCTGAAATTATCCAGTCGCTTGATGCGCGGTGGAAGCACCGGTATCCTCCCTTTCAGAAGCAGGCCGGTTGCAGTCAGCGCTTCGTTAAGGAATCCCTGCAACCCATAGTTGAAGATATAAGCCGGCGCCAGCACGGGTTCGTACGATCGACCACCGCTCAGGATCATCTTGACAAAGGTCTCGGCAAACGTCGGCCCGATTAAGCCCTCCGGGTATTGATTCTTCCAGATGGAATAACGCTTGAGGGTGTACATCAAGTCGGCAATGTCGATGTGCGCGGGGCAGCGCACGTTGCAGTGAAAACAGGACGCGCAATACCAGTAGGTGTTGCTGGCGAGCACCTCGTCCTTCAGATCGGCGCGAATCATCCCGATCAGGTCGCGCGGCGTGTGATCCATAAACTCGACCACCGGACAGGTTCCCGAACAGGTGCCACACTGGATGCAGGTACTGATCGGATCTCCGTGTGTGGCATACATCATGTTGGTGATTTCCTGGTAAAAAGTTGGCCGGGTATCCATAGCATTGCTCCTAAGTGGCCTTGGCCTTCTTTACTTTCGCCTCTTTCAGCAGGGCTTCCACCTTTTCTAGCAATAGTGTAGGCTCAATTGGTTTTTCTACCAATTCGTCCACCGCGACAAAGCGAGGATGCACCTGTTCGCCGGGGAAGAGAAATGCGATCTGCTCCCGGATGCCGGTGATAATCAGCACGGGGATTTCCCTTAAGCGGGTGTCTTTGCGCATTTTACGGGCGACCATGATGCCCTCTGCGCCCCGGCCCATCATGATGTCCAGCAGCAGCAAGTCATACTGCCCGGTCTCCAAAGCCTTGAAACCGTCTTTGGGATTGTAGGCCACGTCCACCTCGTATTGGGCCTTTCTGAGGATTGTCTTGATCCCGTCCACAAAGTCGGGGTCGTCGTCAATAATCAACAGTTTCTTTGGTGTAGCCACCGCGCATCTCCTTTGTGATCTTCACAAACATGTACTGCGTGAAAACTCGTTTTCGTTATTCAAGAGCGGGCAGGCAAATCGTGAACGTGCTTCCCCGGCCCGGCTCGCTATCGACCGTAATCGTTCCACCGTGCGCCTGCACGATGCGTCGGGCGATGGCCAGCCCTAACCCGCTGCTTTTTTCGACCATCTGCCCGGTCTTGCCGGCGTAAAAATCTTCAAAGATGTAAGGCAGTTCCTCCTTCGGTATGCCAATGCCTGTATCGGCGACCGAGAGAACAAGATTGTCTGGTTGTTCTTTCGCCCTGACCTGGACTTGACTGCCCGTGTGCGAATACTTGACCGCATTCACCAACAGGTTGACCAGCGTCTCGACCAGCGTTCCCTCGTCGCCAGTCACCGCGCAGGACAGCGGCTCCACTGAGGTGGTGATTTCGATGTCTTTGCGCATCGCCTGCGGTTGGACACTCTCGACGGCTTTGGAAACAACCGTCGCCACAGAAATCCTCCGGAAGGTCTCCCGCAGTTTGCTCTCATCCACCGACATCACGCGCAGCCAGGTGTGAATGAGCCTGAGCAGATCGTCGATGCGAACTTGAAGTCGTTGCAGACGCTTTTTTTGGTCCTCGTCCAGCCGGTCTTCCAGTTCCATCTGCAACGCCATCAGGCTTTGCTGAACGGCAGCGAGCGGGCTGCGCACCTCGTGCGAGATGATGGCCGCAAATTGCTCGCGCAGCAGCTCCTTTTCATGGCGCAGGGCGATCGCTTCCAGCACCAGCCGGCGCTTTTCAAATCCGCGCTGGACGATCAGCCGAAATTCGTCCGGGGTAAAGGGCTTGGGCAGGAAATCATATGCGCCCTGCTTCATCGCGTCCACCGCCGAACCGACTGTGGCAAAACCGGTGATGACGATGGTCACAATGTTAGGATCCATCGCGCGGATGCGTTCCAGCACCTCAAAGCCCGAAATGCCCGGCATCTTCAGGTCAACAAAGACGAGATCGGGTTGGGATTCCTGCACGAGTTGCAGCCCCCGTGTCCCGTCCGTCGTCGTGACAATGGGATAGCCGCTGCCCTCAAGGATCAGAGTGCAGGAATCCAGCACCACTTCCTCGTCGTCAATGATGCAAATCCTGTTTTCCAATCTCTGCCCCCTCCGCCACCGGCAACTGGATCGTAAAGGTTGTGCCCTTGCCCACCTCGCTCTGCACCGAGATAGTCCCCTGATGCTCTTTGATGATGCCATAGCTGATCGCCAACCCCAGCCCGACGCCATGACCGGTCTCTTTGGTCGAAAAGAACGGGTCAAAGATGCGCTCCATGTTCTCGGCGGTGATCCCGTGGCCGGTGTCCGCGAAGTCCACCTGAACGAATCTTTCCGTTGGCTCGAAGTGGGTTGACAGCGCCAGTCGCCCACCGTTCTGCATCGCCTCGGCGGCGTTGATCAGCATGTTGATAAACACCTGCTGGATTTGCGCCGGGTCGATGATGACCGGTGGCAGGCCGTCGTGCAGGTCTTTGATCAGTTCGATGTTGTGGAACGACGCCTGATCTTCGACCAGTGCAACGCACTCCTGCAAAACCTTGTTGACATCCGAGGGCTGCCGGTTGGGCGTTCGATGCCGCGAGAAATCCAGCAGTCCGCGAATAATGCTTCTGGATCGGTCGGCCTGATTGACAATCTTTTGAATGAACAGCCTGGACGTATCCTGGGACGGCATTCTTTCCAGCAGCAGGTGAGAATAGGTGACGATCCCCTGCAGGGGATTGTTCAGCTCGTGCGCCACGTTCGCGGCCAGTTGACCGATGAGCGCCAGCCGTTCAGACTCCATGATTCTCTTCATGGCGAATTGCTTCAACTGCTCATCCCGATCATGGAGCGCGCAGGCCATCGCATTGAAGGCATTCGACAGATCGCGCAGTTCATCACGCGACCGCACATCAGCCCGCGCGTTCAGGTTACCATGCATGATGGCTTCCGAGGCCGTCACCAATTGCCGAATTGCTCTCGATATCCGGCGGGAAACGTAGTAGGACAGAACGCTCGCTACCAGCACGCCGCCGAGGGTGATCGTCATGAATACCAGGACCGTTTGTGCCCTGATATCCACGTATTTCTGCTCCAGAATCCCGACGTACAAAATGCCGATGATGTCGTCGTCAATGTTCCGGATCGGCTCATAGGCGGTAATGTACCAGTCATTCACGACAAAGGCTCGACCAATCCAGGGTTGGCCGGCCTTGACGACCTGGTTGTATACATCTTCTGCAAGTCGTGTGCCGAGGGCGCGCGAGCCATCCAAGTTTCGTACGTTGGTCGAAATCCGAACGTCATCCTGGAAAATCGTCGCCGTCCCAAGGTCTTTGCCATTGTATTGCTCGCTCTGGAAGACGGTCTGCTTGATTTTGTCAACAATCTCGAAATTGCGATTCAGCAAAACGCCGCCGTAGATGACGCCGAGCAGGTTATTCTGATCGTCCAGAATGGGCGCTGCCGCACGTAACATCATGCCAGACGTTTGTTCGGTCTCTGTCCTCGGTCGCGCCCTTGGCGTATCGACAAATCGGAAATACGCCTGCTCGGCCAGCGCGGGCGACTCTTTCCGCAGGTCTTCTACTGAGACGATACCAGTTGACTCAACAGCTTCCTTACGCTCGAAGACGGCTCTGACCATCACATCCTGGCTGCGGTCATCGCCTCGAACGTCTGGATTGCTGGTACGCAACAACACCTTGCTGGAACGGTCGGTGACGGTCAGTACGTCGAGATGGTCTTTTTGCGCCACCTGTTCCAACTCGTAGGTGACAGGCTGGATGTTGCCCGTCATCACGGCATCCCTCAGCCGGTATCTGTCGGCGGTCAGCCGAACCACATCGTAGATATGATCCAGCCGGCTCTGGTAGATTGCCCGCGCCGAGTTGAGATCCATCCGCACGTGCTCTTGAGCTTCTTCGACGATGCGATTGCCGATCAATTGAATCCCCGCCACGATAAAGACGACACTGCTGATGGCAATGATCAGCGAAAAGCTCAGAATGAGCTCGGTCGCGATGGGTATTCTGATCTCGCGCATGCGCGCGAGATCAATGTTGGCTTTCATCTTCTCACATCGCTTCGTGAACCAGTTCGACGAGGTCTTTGACCACCAGGCGATTTTCGTAACCGGTCGTCTTGACCGCATCGCGATACAAGGTCATGTCCTTTGGGCAGGCGACGACAAATGCCGTTACGCCGTCGAGTGCGACCGCCTCGCGGATGCGCGACTCGCTGGGACGCTCTTTGACCAGGTCTTCTTCCATCCAGATGCGCCCGCCTCCCGCGCCGCAGCAAAAGGATCGGTCGCCATGGCGCGGCATCTCAACCAATTCGCAGCCAGTCGCTTGAATCACTCGACGCGGCGCGTCATACACGCCGTTGTAGCGGCCCAGATAGCACGGGTCGTGATACGTCACCTTGTAGCCCAGTTGCCTGTTGAACTTGAGCTTGCCCTCAGCGATCAACTGATCGAGCAATTCGGCGTAATGCAAAATCGGGTATCGCCCACGCGAAGCGTCCGTCGATGGGTATTCATGCTTCAGCGTGTTATACGAGTGCGGGTCGGTGGTGACGATGGTCTTGAACCGGCTCTTGGCGAACGCCTCCACGTTTTTTTCAACCAGCGCCTCGAATAACCCTTCTTCACCCACGCGACGCACGTCATTGCCCGCATTGCGCTCGGTCTCATACAAGATGCCAAAATCCAGACCCCCCCTTTGGAACACCTCGGCGGTCTTGCGTGTGATATCGACTAACCCCGCGCTGTACGAAGCGTAATCGCCCACGAACCACAGATACTCGACCGGCTCTTTGCGCGCGTCCTTGATCTTGAGACTGGCGGGCTGCGCCCATTTGGCGCGCGCGCGCTCGGACTGGCCGAACGAGTTGCCATAGCGCCCCAGTTTGGCAAGCGCTTCCTGCAACATGCCGCCCATCTGGCCTTCGTTGACCAGGTGGCGGCGCATATCCACAATCATATCCACGTGCTCGATCAGCACCGGGCACTCGCGGACGCATGCGCCGCACGTTGTGCACGACCATAACATGTCACCCGTGATTGCTTCGCCTACCAGTTTGCCGTTTCCGCCGTTCGCGGATTGTGCCAGCAGCGGGGCATTTTCATGGAACGTATCACGCATACTGAGGATCAATTGCTTGGGGCTGAGCGGCGTGCCTGCTGCATGAGCCGGGCAGACATCCTGGCAGCGCCCGCATTCCGTGCAGGCATCGCCGTCAAGCAACTGTTTCCACGTCATGTCGCGCAATGCGCTGACAAAGATGGACTGGCCGTCCTTGTTCTGGGCGAGTGGCGCGAGCTTGCCCGCAGGGCGGTCGAGTTTGGCAAAGAAGGTATTGAATGCGCTGGTGAGGATGTGTATCAGCGTGCCGGCCGGCAAGGTGACCAGCATCAGGACAACCGACCCCAGATGGATGAACCAGATCACCATATGCCAGTTGGTGAGCGCCTCCGGCGACGCGCCGGTCGCAATCCATAGTTGAGCGAGTAAAAATCCGGCCGGCGCCCACCAGCCCACAGCCAGACTGGCGTCATTGCGCACTACTGCCAGACGCAACGACTCGGTGACCAGCCCGCCGATCACGACCACAATGACGAGCACGAGCGAAAACGCGAAGCGCGAATCCAGCGTTAACCGGCTCGGCCTTCGAACAAAGCGCCGGTACACCGCCATCCCCGCGCCAACCAGAAAGGCCACCGTAAACAGATCCAGGACGAGCTTGAACACGAGATAGACGCCACCCTTTAGGAACTTGAATGCCTCCGGGTCGGTTATGGCATTCTGGTTGCCCAGAAGCTGGAAAAGCTGGAACAAGTGTCCATCGATCGCGGCAAGCGTCGTGCCGATGAAAAATACAAAGAACGCCCACGCGATCGCGACGTGCATGATGCCCGGGTAACGTTGCCCTAACACACGCAATTGTGCGATCCAGTACTTGAATACCAGCCCCAGTCTTTTACCGGGATGGTCCCAACGCACCTCTGGTCGGCCTACCTTCCACCACAGTCTGGCCTGCTGGAAAAAGCGAAAGACCAATACAAAGACCGCCAGAAACATGATGGAATAGACCCACAAGGTCGGATTCCATTCGGCGGGAATACCCCAAAAGTCAGGACGATGCGGCACCATGGTGTGTTCCTCTCTGCCGGCGAGCCTCTTGAATCTTTTCTGTCAATGCAGGCGCCAGGTCAAAGAGATCGACCGTAGCGCCATATTTCGCTACGTTAAAGATCGGTGCGGCAGGGTCGGTATTGACAGCGATGATCATCTCGCTTTCGCCCATGCCTTCGACGTGCTCCGGCGCGCCGCTGATGCCCAATGCCAGATAAAGCCTGGGCTTGACGACCTTGCCGGATTTGCCCACGAGGCGCGTAGTCGGCAGCCAGCCCTGATCCACAATCGGGCGGGACGCGCACACCGGGCAGCCCAACGCCCGGGCCAACTCTTCGACCAGTCCAATGCTGTCCAGCGTCTGGATGCCGCGCCCGACCGAAACGAGAATCGGTTCTCTCGAAATGTCCACATCGCTTGTGTCAGGCTCGACGTAGTTGTCGACGGCCACGCGCAGACCCTCCAGTGGTGGAGCCGCTGCCGAGGTCACTTGAGGCGTCTGTGCGCTTTGGCCCTGCTCCGGCTTGTATCCGCCGGGCACGATCATCACCAGGGCGCAAGGGCCAGGCAGATCGCCTTCGGCCATGATCTTGCCGCCGCAGGTCTGGCTGACGAATCTGATCACGGCGCCTTCCGCGCTGACGCTCCGGCACGAGCTGACCAGCGGCCACGATAATCGCGCGGCCAGCCAGGCCGCCACATCACCGCCGATCGAAGTATCGCCCAGCAGCGCAGCGCGGGGGGCGTGTTCGCGCAACAAACTTTCGAGAACCGTTTGATACGCCGCCGACGTAAAATCGGCCAATGCCGGATGTTCAACGTACAACACGCGGTCGGCGGCCAGGTTGCCCGCCAGTTCTTGCGCATTGTGACCCAGCAGCGCGGCCACGACCTGACCACCGGTTGCCTGGGCAATCACTCGCGCTGCCGCCAGCATCACGTAAGAAATATCGGCGACCTTGCCGCGCAAATGCTCAATGACAACAAAAATGTCCTGGCTCATTCATATCCTCCGCAAGTTCCCGTTGGGTCCCTTGGATCGTCATGCAGGCGCAGGTTGTCGTCCGCTTTGAACGTTATCTCTACAATATGTCCTGCTCTTTGAATATGGCGATCAGCCGGTCAGCAACCTCGTCCGCTTCACCTTCTATCATCGTGGCGTGCGTGCCCATCTCCGGCTTGAACATGTGTTTGACCGCCGCGCCATTGCCTGCATCCAGGTCGCCGGCAGGCTGATCTTTAATCCTGGCGGTCTTGCTCATCTGGCGGATTTTACTGATGGGCACATAGCGCGGTGGTTTCCCGGCAGCCTGAATGCCCAGCACAGCGGGCAACCTGACCGCTACCTGAGCAACGAGTCCGCCGGAATATTCTTTGCGCACCTTGACGCTGTCATTCGCCGGCGTCACACCGGACACATAGCCCACGTAGGCCATGCCCAGTAGCGCGGCCAGGCGCGGCCCCACCGATCCGTCCAGATCATTGTTGGCCTGCACGCCGGTCAACACGAGATGCGGCTTAATCTCTCTGATGATTGCGGCGAGCGAGTTGGATAGAGCGTAATTGTTCACGCCGCTCATAGCGCCCGTCAGCTTGATCAGCCGGTCGGCGCCTTTGGCGGCGGCGGTAAAGAGTATGTCGTCCACACCTTCCAGGTCGGGAGCGATGACTGTCACCTGACCTCCGGCGCTTTCTTTGAGCAGGATCGCCTGCTCGACGGCGTGATTGTCCAACTCGTTGACGATCAATCGAAGATACGAAGTGTCGAGTGCGGCGCCGCTCTCATCAATGGCGAGCTCTTCCACAAGGTCAGGTACCAGTTTGACGACGACGGCGATGTCCATTTTCAGTCTCCTAGTCGTTCAGCGCATCGGCTACCAGTTCGGCAATGTCTTTGACAGCCAGCTCGGCAGCCTCCCTGATATTCCTGGCCGCGTCTTCAAAGCGCGGCGGTTCGTAGGGGCAGGCCACGGCCAGCGTGTTCGCCTTGACCGCCAGCGCCTCTTTGATCCGCCAGTTAGTGGTACGAGCTTGAGCCTTTTCCCATTGAAAGCCATCCATCCACATGCCGCCACCCCCGCCGCCGCAGCATAGGCTGGTCGTGTGATGGTGTGACATTTCGACCAGTTCAACGCCTGGAATGGCCTGGAGCAACTGGCGCGGCTCGTCGTAAATGTCGTTGGCGCGACCCAGATAACACGGATCGTGGTATGCCACTCGCATATTCGCCGCCTTCTTGAGCAGTGGCTTGAGTTGATCGAGCCGCTCGACCAGGAATTGGGTATAGTGCTTGACGGGGTACGAGATGCCTAACGCCGGATATTGGTTCTTGAAGGCGTTATAGGCGTGCGGGTCGGTGACAAGGATCTGGTTGAACTTATACTTGCGAAGCGCCTGGCCGTTTTTGGCCGCCAGCGTCTCGAACAGTCCGCGCTCGCCCGCCAGTCGCTGCGAGTCGCCATCACTGTTTTCGTCCGGCCCCAGGACGCCGAAATCAATGCCAAGCGCAGCGAGGACCTGAGCAACCGCTTTGCTCACCAATTGGATGCGAGGGTGATAGGAACCATAGTCGCCTACAAACCACAGCACATCGGCGGACTTCCTGTCTTGGCCCATCAGCGGGACGGGATACTTTAATGCCTTGGTCCAGTCGGCGCGTTTGCGCTGCGATTGGCCGAGGACGTTGCCATATCGCTGCGAGTTTTCGAGCGCCTGTTGGAGTTCGGTTGGAACGTTGCCGGCCAGCAACAATTCCTCTTTGGCGCGGGTCATGAGTGTGGTTGTCAGCGGAATCTTGGACGGGCAGACCTGGGCGCAGGCGTAACAAGAGATGCACATCCAGACCGATTGGGACTTCATCACCCAATCAAAGACGTCAGCGCGGAGAGTGGCGATCATTTTGTTGGGAGGAAACTCCATAGCGTAACCAAAGGGGCACACACCGCCGCACATTCCACACTGCAAACATGTCCTGATTCGTTCTCCGTCGGGCAAGTCGTACAAACTGGCGATGAACGATTCGCTGAACGATCGGTGAGGTGAATTCTCAGGTATGGTCATCGTTACACTTCCTATGTTGATCGTTGACCTCATGTTATATTGTAGTAAGAAAACCTGTGGGGGCAAGTCCATGAGTTCTGGCGATGATTCACATATTCGGGAGGCGCCGCAAAAAAGGTAGATCGTGACGAAAGCAAGAGCGGCGACTGTTTGCCAGACCGCGCCGACGCCGCGTGTGACGCCTCCTTCCATCGGGTGTAAAGTAAAACCTTACACCTGCGGAAGGAGTCTGCACATGAGCAACGCAATTGCAAAGATACAACGCTTGCGCACCGCACTGGCCCACCAGGAAGCTGACCGCGTTCCTGTCGGAGAGGCGTTCTGGGCCGGTTTTCTGCTGCGCTGCAAGGATAAATGGGGGCAGGACTTTGACCCGTACCGCCACTTCGATCTGGATTACGTGGTGGTCTGTCCAAACATGGACCCGCGCATTCAGCTCTTCCAGATCATCTCGCACAACGGCGACGATATCGTGTTGAAGACCGGTTTTGGCGCGACCATACGCCGGTCAGGCGTGCTGCCCATGCCCCATTTTGACTCCTTCTCAGTCAACCGCCCTGAGGAGATGGCTGGTTTCGCTTTCGACGATCCGGCCGATGCGCGCCGTTTCTTTCAGGGCGGCGATGACCAGCTTAACTGCGTGGGCGACGCGCTCAGCCGCGATATTCCGTCCTGGCAGGATCGCCTGTCCCCTTACCTGGACGACTTCGCCGTCTTCGGCGCTACGTGCGAGCCATATGAATACCTGTGGCGCATCATCGGCAGCGAGAACGCGCTGGTCTGGATGGCTTCCGAGCCGCAGAAGTTTGCGGATTTCGTCAATCGCGTGGGCGAGTGGCTGCTGGCGCTCACGCGCGCGGAGATCAAAGCCGGCGCCGGCCGGCTGGCCGGAATGGTGATTTATGGCGATGTGGCCTACCGGCGCGGCATGTTATTCAACCCGCGCCGCTGGCGCGAACTGTTCAAGCCCCACGTGAAGGCGCTGATCGACGAGTGCCATCGCCACGGCCTGATGGTGATTTACCACGGCTGCGGCAACGCCAGCGCCATCTTCGGCGACCTGGCCGATATCGGTCTGGACGCCTACAACCCGCTGGAAGCCAAAGCCGACCTGGATGTCGTCAAGCTCAAGAAGGATTACGCGGGCCGGCTGGCGTTCGTCGGCAATGTAGACGTGCGCGTGCTGGAGCGCGGCGATCGCGACGAGATCAGGCGCGAGGTGCTCTACAAACTGCAGGCGGCCCGGGGCGGCGGCTGGGTTTTTCAATCCGACCACTCCATCAGTTGGGATGTTGCGCCGGAGAGCTACGAACTCGCAATCAAGATACTGCGCGAGTGCGGCAATTACCCGCTGGCGCTCTAACCCATACCGCCCGCCAAACGTAGAGGCTGACCTGTATGTCGGCCTCTGCCGTACAGCGGTACTGCGCTGATTAAAGCCGATCCCGGTAGATGTCTGACTTCTGCAGGGATTGCATTTAAGCCAGCACGCCATTCACCCGCGCCAACTCCTCGGCAGTCAGCGCCCAGTCGGCAGCCTTGGCATTGGCCTGCACCTGTTCCAGCTTCGTCGCGCCGGAGATCACGGAACAAACCTGCGGTTGGCCCAGCAGCCAGGCATGCGCTAACTCGCTCATGCTGTGACCGCGCTCGCGCGCCCACGCCTCCAGCTTCTCGATTCTGCTGTAGTTGGCATCCGTCATATACCGCTGCACGTACGGGCTGCTCTCGCCGCGCGAGCCGGCCGGTGCGGGCTCGCCGCGCCGATACTTGCCGGTGAGAAAACCGCCCGCCAGCGGGAAGAACGGCAGAATGCCGACCTTATAGGCGTTGCAATACGGGATCAGTTCCTGTTCGATGGCGCGCTCCAGCATGTGATAGTGCGGTTGAATGGTGACGAACTGCGTCCAGCCGCGCAGTTCGGCCAGCGTGTTGGCGCGCGCCAGTTGCCAGGCCGCGAAGTTGGATGCGCCGATATAACGGACTTTACCGGAGCGCACCAGGTCGTCAAGCGCTCGGAGCGTCTCCTCCAGCGGTGTCGTTTCGTCCCAGCGATGGATCTGGTAGAGGTCGATATGATCGCTCTGCAGGCGGCGCAGGCTGGCCTCGACTCCATTGATGATGTGATAGCGCGATGCGCCCTGATCGTTCGTCCCGTCGCCCATCGGGCTGCGCACCTTGGTCGCCAGCACGACCTTGTCCCAGCGCCCCTTTAGCGCCACACCCAGCGTCTCTTCCGAGCGGCCTTTGGTGTATACATCGGCGGTGTCGACCAGGTTGATGCCCTGATCGATCGCCCCGGCGATGATATCGTTCACGCCCTGCTGGTCGACCTTGCCGCCGAACTGGTTGGCGCCAAGACCGATCACGGAGACGCGCACACCGGAGTTACCCATCTGTCGATATTGCACTGTTCTACTCCTTATCTTTACAAATCTATCACGGATGAATGACGACGCGAACGCCTTCGCCAAACTGATCCAGGTTATCCAGCGCGGCGTTGATCGCATCTGCAGCCAGCGGAATACTGCGCGTTACCACCTGCGACAGGTCGAGCCGGCCCAGTTTCGCCAGTTCGAGCAACATAGGCAGTTCCTGCGCCAGGTGATCGGACACGCCGATGATCTCGGCTTCGCGGTTGATCAACTCGTCATAAGGCCGCACGTCGAATGACTTCTGCGTGATGCCGGCCAGCGCGGCGCGCCCTTGAATCGCCAGCGACTGCACGGCCTGGCGCATCGTTTGCGGCAACCCGATCAATTCCACGGCAACGTCCACACCCCGGCCCCAGGTGCGCCGTCGCACCTGGATAGCCGCGTCCTCAAAGGTCGCGTCGATTGGCTGTGCGCCGTATTTCTGAGCCAGCGCAAGTCGAGCGGGGTTGATGTCCACCGCATACACGCACGCCGCGCCAAGCGCGAACGCCAGTTGCACCGCCGACATACCCAGTCCGCCCACGCCGAACACAGCTACGGTATCGCCCGCGGCGAGTCGCGCCTTGCGCAGCGCATGGAATGCCGTCGCAGACGAGCACATCATGACGGCTCCGGCATCGAATGATATTCCAGCAGGCAGGTTAAAGACGCTGCGCGCCGGGACGGCGATGTATTCGGCGTACCCGCCGTCGCGATGTTTGCCGATCATGGCGCCGCCGGTACAGAACTGTTCCTGACCCGCGTTGCAGTAGACGCAATGGCCGCAGGTGATCATGTAGTGCAGGCAGACGCGATCATCCGGTTTGAGGTGCGTCACGCCATCGCCTGCGGTCTCGATGACGCCGGCCACTTCGTGCCCCAGCGTCATGGGGAGCGGCTCGACCCGCGATGTGCCGGCGCGGTAGTGCGCGTCGGAATGGCAGATGCCGGCCGCCTGCACCCGCACCAGTACGTCATTCACGCCGATCTCCGGCACCGGGATTTCCTGCATCTGCAGCGGTCGCTGCGGTTCAATCAGACGAACAGCTTTCATGTCAATCGTTGCTCCCGCATTTGTGATGTCATACTACTTGCGCCCAAAATCCGCGGGATTCTCGCCCCATTTCTCGGTCTCCCACTTGAGCAGCTTGTTTTCATAACGGTTCTCGCGTAACCACTGCTCGGCCTGGCCGATCAGGACAAACAAATCGCCATTGTTGCGGGTCTGCGCCAGCTTGGTGCGGCAGGCGCGCGCCTTCACCCAACCAATGGCGATCTTCGAGTCCGAGTACACCGGCGCACTGCTGTGCTTCTGCCGCAGCCACATCAGCGCCTGCACGATGGACAGGAACTCGCCGATGTTGTTGGTGCCATGTTTGAACGGCCCGCGCTGAAACACCACTTTGCCCGTGCCGGTGTGCACGCAACGATATTCCAGCACTCCCGGATTGCCGCTGCAGGCTGCATCGACCGTGTAGCTGTCGGCAATCACGTCGCTGTGAAGTTGCGAGCGCGCCGCCACGGCAGGGCTCGGACCGGCGGGGTTCCGCGCCACGACATGGTTGGCGTACGCCTGGCGGTAGGCGGCTTCGGCTTGCGCCTGGTTCGAGAACGCCTTGAACTTCGCGTCGGTGAAGCCGTCCACCTGCGCCTTGCACTCATCCCAGGTCGGGTAAATCCCGGGCGTGCGCCCTTTCCATACCACGTAAAACTTTTGCGCTTTGGCCATGCTTTACTCAAACCAGGTCGTGCCGGGGTATTGATACTGGCGCGCGACGGTCTCGTCGAGTTCCAGCCCGATACCGGGCCGGTCGCTGGGCGTGATGTAGCCGTGCTTGATGATGTCCTCTTTGTCGGTGATGATGGTAGACCAGTAATCGCGCTGCAGCCAATGGAACTCGATGACCAGGAAGTTCGGCACGGTCGCGCAGACGTGGCACGACGCCATCGTCCCGATCGGCGAAGCCACGTTATGCGGCGCGAAGGGGATGTAATAGATCTCGGCCAGGTTGGCGATCTTGCGGCACTCCGACAACCCGCCGCACTTGGGAATATCCGGCATGATGACGTCAACAGCCTGTCTGGTAATCAGGTCGCGGAAACCATGCCGCAGATACAGGTTCTCGCCCGCGCAGATGGGCGTGGTGGTCGAGCGGGTGATCTCGCGCATGGCGTCTATGTTCTCCGGCGGGACGGGTTCCTCCAGCCACATCAGTTGGTAATGTTCGCACGCCTTCGCCAGCCTGATGGCGCTGGGCATATCCAGGCGCGTGTGCACGTCGGCTGCCACGGCGATATCCTTGCCCGCCGCCGATACCGTCATGTCGATGAGTTGTAACATCTGATCCTGCTCGCGCTCGCTGGCGGTATAGTTGAACGGATCCTTATGCGGATCGCCGCCGTCCACATCGATTTTCAACGCCGTAAAACCGCGCTCCAGAACGCCGTCGACGACCTGCTTGACCTCGCTCAGATCCATGCCGGGATCGACCTGGCAGTCCGCATACACGCGGATTTTGTCGCGGAATTTACCTCCCAGCAGTTCATACACGGGCGCGCGCATGGCCTTGCCCTTGAGGTCCCACAGCGCCAATTCGATACCGGTGAGCGCCGTGATCAAGGCGCCCGCAAAGCCGCCATCAAACACGTGGCTGCGCCGAACCTCCTCGAACAAGGCGTCGATGCGGAATGGATCGCGCCCGATCAGGTGATGGCGGATCTCGTGAATGATCGCGATGGCCTGTACGCCGCCATGCACGCACTCGCCAATGCCGCTGATCCCTTCATCCGTCTCCACCCTCACCCACAGGTGCATGCCGTGGCCGCTGGTGGCGGCGGTCTTTATCGCGGTGATTTTCATGAACGTGTTCTCCTGGTCGACAGTTCAGCGGGCGTCCGAGGCTGCATTGTCCAGCCGCATGACAGGCGACCCGCTGTATGGTATTGCGGTAATGATTGACGAGAATGAGCGCGCTGTCAAACCGGCAACGAACTGGCAGCAGAAAACCGGGCGGTCGAGATTGTGTATCATTGAGTCTACAAAATACGAGGGCTCGCAGGTAAGCCGGAACAGGTTACGCAGTTCGAATTAATGCAAACAAATCATCTGATCCCCATGCGCCAGCGCCGGCGCGCGAAGAGCAGGAACAACGTCGGGAAACGCGCGGTGCAGATTTTCTCGGTGCTGGCGGTCATTATCGCCGTCGTGTCGATCGCGATCCCGGTTACCGTCGTGGCAGCCGCCAGCGCCGTCTATTCCTACTTCACGCAGGACCTGCCCGACCCGACCCAGATCGTGAAGGTGCAGAACTCGTTCCAGACGAGCAAGTTATACGACCGCAACGGCACACTGCTCTACGAGATCATCGACCCGACCGGCGGCGACCGCCAGTGGGTGAAGTTCAACGATATCTCGCCGTTCCTGCGCTGCGCGACGGTTGCCAACGAGGACCGCCGTTTCTATGAGACTCAGGGCTTTGACATCCGCGGCACCCTGCGCGCCGTGGTCAACAACCTGCAGGGCGGCCAGACCCAGGGCGCCTCGAATATCGCGCAGCAATTGGTGAAAAACGTCATCACGCCGCCGGAAGAGCGCATGGGCCCCCAGCGCACCCTGGCCGTCAAAGCGCGCGAAGCACTGCTTGCGATGGAGGTCACCCGCCGCTACGATAAAAAGCTGTTGCTGGAGTGGTATATGAATACCAACTTCTATGGCAACCTGGCGTACGGCATCGAGGCCGCCTCGCGCGTGTACTTCAATAAAAACGCCCGCGACCTGACGCTGGGCGAAGCTGCGATGCTGGCGCCAATCCCGCAATTCCCGAAGCAGAACCCGTTCGACAACCCGGTTCCGGCGAAGGACCGTCAATCCCTGACCCTGGACGCGATGGTGCAGGCCACGCAACAGGGCGTGCCGGATTGCCAGGTCACGGCCAAGATGGCCGCCGATGCCAAACGCGAGACGCTTATGCTGTCCACCAAACAGCAGCGCTTCAACATTCTGGCCCCGCACTTTTCGGTTTATGCAAAGGATCAGGCCATACAATTGCTGGCCGACCACCTGGGCATCGGCGCAGACGCAGCTACGGAACTGGTCAACCGCGGCGGCCTGAAAATTTACACCACGCTCGACCTGAATGTGGACAACGAAGTTCGCAAGATCGCCAATGAAAAGATTGCTGCGCTGCAAGCACAAAACAAAGACGCGAACAACGCATCGGTTGTGGTGTTGAAGACCGGCACTGCGGAAATCCTGTCGATGGTGGGCAGCCTGGACTATTTCAACGATGCCATCGACGGCAAGTTCAACGTCGCCACAGGCCTGCGCCAACCCGGTTCATCCTTTAAACCGATCACCTACATCGAGCTGCTGCGCCAGGGGGCGTCTCCGGCGACCATGTTCTGGGACGTGCGAACGGCCTTCGATGTGGGCGGCATTGCTCCTTACACACCGGAGGACTACGACCGCGTCTATCACGGTCCCGTGCGCATGCGCATTTCTCTGTCTCGCTCCTACAACATCCCCGCTGTTGACGCGCTACAGCGCGCCGGGATCGGCAATGTCCTTCGCACGGCGCACAAGTTGGGCATCAACGACTTGAACAAAGGTCTGCAATACTATGGCCTGGCGCTGACACTCGGCGGCGGTGAAGTGAAGCTGCTGGATATGACTTATGTTTATAGCGTCATCGCAAACGGCGGCACGATGGTTGGCGCAGCGCGCCCGGCAGACTTGAAACGACCGGGATACCGCGAGCTTGATCCGGTGTCCATCCTGCGCGTTGAAGATTCAAAAGGCCGTATCCTGTACGACTACAGGCCAGCCAGCAACCCCAACCTGCTTGGGCCAACCAGCCGGCAGTTGGCGTACCAGATCACCAGCATCCTGTCAGATGCGAACGCCCGCGCCGCCGCCTTTGGATACCCCAGCGTGCTCGATCTGAGCAACGACCGGCCGGCCGCCGTCAAGACCGGCACCACCAACGACAACAAGGATAACTGGACGATGGGCTACACGCCGGACTTCGTGGTGGGCGTGTGGGTGGGCAACACCGACAATCACTCTATGGCGCACACGGTGACCGGCCTGACTGGCGCAGCGCCGATCTGGCATGACGTGATGGAATACCTGAATCAGGGCAGGCCGGCGCGGCAGTTCGAGCGCCCGGACGGGCTGGTGGAACGGGCCGTGTGCGCCATTGACGGCCTGCTGCCCAACGGGGTATGCCCCACCGTCAGCGAACTGTTCATCCCCGGCACCGAACCCAAGCAGACCGATACCATCGTGCAGAAGTTCCCCATCGACAAGGAAACCGGCAAGATCGCCGTGGCGGGGACGCCGCCGGACAAGGTCGAGGAACGCGTCATGTACGTTTTCCCGCCCCAGGCGCAGGACTGGTATAACTCGCTGACCGACAAGCAGAAACAGGCGATGCCGGCAGCGCCGACCGAGTTCGACACCCAGTATGGCGGGACAATCGCTTCCGGCGACGTCGCCTTGTCCAAACCTGCCGATGGGAGCTATGTCAGCCCGATGATAAACGGGGGCATTGTGGATATCGCCGGAAACGCCAAAGGCGGCGACTGGGCGGCCTACAAAGTGTTCTTCGGCGCCGGCATCAGCGTGCCGCCTGACAAGTGGCAGCAAATCGGCCCCGACCACCCGGATCAAGTCGATAACAATATCCTCGAGCATTGGAACCTGGCCGGCATCTCGCCCGGCCTGTACTCGCTGAAGCTGACGCGGATCGAGAAAAACGGCGCGGCCACCGATTCGACGATCCAGGTGACCGTGGATGCCATCTCGCCGACGGTCAAGTTGGTCCAGCCCTTCAGCAACGAGACGTTCAATGCCGCTGAGGATGAATGGGTCGATGTCAACGCCGATGTGCGCGACGACAACAGCATCAGCAAGGTGGAGTTTTATAACAGCGCCGATCCAGCCAATCCGTACGCGGTTAAAACCGCGCCACCGTTCAATGTGAAGTGGACGATCAAGGCGACCGGCGCTATAGAATTCTGGGCTGTCGCCTATGACGGCGCGGGTAACCGCACCGAAAGCGCACACGTCCGCGCCCTGATCGGGTACAAGAAACCATAGCGCGTTTGAAGCACGGAAGCTGCTCTAATGCAGCACGGCCAGCAGAATCACCGCAATCGCCAGGATCGCCAACACAATCGCGAGCGTGCGCAGAAACCCGGCAGCCCACACCCGTCGCCCGTGTCGGCGATGCGCTGCCTCGCCCTGAGTCAGTTCCTGGATGTTTGCGGAAGAGACGCCTTTGACGCTGCTCAACCACCAGGCGCGCGCGCAATACTGATACTGCCCTATCTCGCTGGCGCGGATCACCCGTTGCGAGTGATTGCCTTCCCGGGTCTGTGCCAATGCTGATTTCTCCAGAAGCGCGCTAGCCGACGAGTTTATAACCGCGTCCGCGCACAGTGAGGAGATATTTTGGCTCGACGGCGTCGGGCTCCAGCTTGGCGCGCAGGCGGCTGACCAGCTTCTCGATGCGCGCGTCATCCACATCGTCGAGGTAATTCTCGCCCCACACTTGCGTGACGATGGCGTATTTATCGACGATCTTGTTCAGGCGGCCATACATCAGCAGGACAAGCTTGTATTCCAACTCGGTCAGTTGTTCCAGCCGGCGGCCGCCGGCATAGACTTCGCCTGAATCCACATCGACGCGCACGCCCCGCTCCAATCCTTGCCGCGCCAGGGCATGGCGCCGGATAAAAGTCGTCCACAGTTCGCCGGCGACGGGCCGCGCAGCGGCTTCCTCATCATCAGAGGCCAGCAGCCGTTTTGACTGCAACTGCGCCAACACGGCGTCGCTGCCGCGCTCACCGTTCACGTATGCCATCAGTTCAGCCTGCTCCGCATCCGAAAGTTGCGTCCACAATTTCTGGCACTCGTGGCGGATCATGGCGTCGTTGTCGAAGGATTGACGCGCCACCGAGAACGCCACCGGCCTGGCGCTGTCCGGCGCGCCGGCAGCCACGCGCATGAAGGTGGCCAGCACCCCCTGCAGCAGACCCGGATGGCCGCCGGCCTGCGCGACGACAAAATCAATTTCGTCCGGCTGCCACGTGGCATGGCTATCCGCGGCGAATGCGCGCACGACCGTCCGGGCGTCCGCCTCGTTCAGGAAACCGACCCAGCGCGCCCGCAATGTAAACAGCTCGATGAACTCCGTCGCTTCGCGATCCGTGCGGATATCCGCCAGCGGTTGCTCGGTGACCGTGACGTAGGTCAACGCCGAAGCCAGATGGTCTTTCATGGCGCGCAGGTTCAGGAAGGTGCGTCCGTCGAGCTTGCCAAATGGATCGTCGAACTCATCGAACAACAACACCAGCGGCCGCCCCGACTCGTCGCACAGGAAGTTGATCGCATCGTTGAATGCCAGCGGGCTGCGCAGCGGCGAAGGCGGCTGGATAACCTGCTCGTACAGCTTGTCGAGGCGCGCCATGACGCCGTCCTGCGCGCCGCTGTGCCGCATGGTTTCCAGTGTCGCGCGCAGGATGACTTCGTGCAAAGCCTGCTCGCTGCGCTCCGGCATCAGGTTGCAGTCCACATAAACGAATAACCAGTCGTCGCTGCGCTCGCCAAGCAATGCCTGGCGCACCGCCGGGGTGCACAGTTCCCGCGCGAGCGCAGACTTGCCCATATTGCTGAGGCCCATAATAGACACGCACTCAGCCGCGCTCACAGCGTCGAGGAGAAACTGGATTTCCTGTTTGCGGATCATATTGGAGATTAGAGATTAGAGATTGGTAATCAGCGATTGGTTTCAGGCAATTAGGCGCAAAAAACGACTGGCTCCTGTATTCCTCTGGTTTCGTCATTCTATATGAGCTTCACAGGCCTATTCTAGCTGCGCTTCGGTAGAATCCCAATCTCCAATCTTTAATCTCCAATCTCCAATCTCCAATCTCCAATCTTTAATCTCCAATCTCCAATCTCTAATCTCCAGTCTCCATCTTCTGCCTGATCGCCTCGCGCATGACCACGCGATCGTCCCACGGTGTCTCAACGGTTCCGAAGCACATCGACTGTTCGTGCCCCTTGCCACATGCCATAACCGTATCGCCGGGGCGCGCCAGCCGGCATGCGATTCGGATCGCCTCGCCTCTGTCGGGCACGCGATGCAGTTCAACAGCCGGATTTGCGCTCGCAGCAACACCCGCGATCATCTGGTCGAGGATGTCATCGAGTTTCTCGCGGCGCGGATCTTCAGCAGTCATCACCACCACATCGGCGTTCTCGGCAGTCACCCGGCCCATCATCGGGCGCTTCTGCACATCGCGCTCTCCGGCGCAGCCGAACACGACAATGATCCGTCCCGCCGTGATCGCGCGCACGGCGCGCAACGCCTGTTCCAATGCATTGGGCGTATGCGCGAAATCGACGATGGCCGTGAAGGGCTGCCCCATATCGATGCGCTCCAGCCGGCCCGGCACGCCTGCGAACGCAGCGGCGCCTGCCGCAATCGCCGAAGCGGGCAGCCCCACCGCGAGCGCCGCGCACACGGCCGCCATCAGGTTAGAGAGGTTGAACTCGCCAATGAGCGGGCTGCGCAATTCGATCCCGCCACGCGGAGTAGCCAGACGGACGTACATGCCATCCGGAGCATACCGCTGCGACTCGACGAACACCGAGTGTAGCGCCCCGGGACGACGGGAATAGACCAGTTGTTCCTGCACGGGTATCGACCGGAGGAATTCGTAAGAGAACGAGTCGTCGGCGTTCAGGACGGCGGTCGGGCTGACGGCCGGTTTGCCAGCCCGTGAGTCCAGCCGGCGCGGTTGCCCGACGATCTGGAACAGACGCGCCTTAGCCGCGCGGTAGGCTTCGTAAGACCCGTGCAAATCCAGATGCTCGTGCGTGATATTCGTCACCACGGCGATATCGAAATCCACGGCGTCCACGCGGTACTGCGCCAGCCCGTGCGATGTGACCTCCAGAACGCAATGCGTCATGCCGGCGTCGCGCATCTGAGCCAGATATTCCTGCACCTCATCGGCGTCCGGTGTGGTGGTGTGCAGCCCTGTGTCGAGAACGCGCTCGCCGATGACGGCATTCACGGTGCTGATCATGCCGACGCGGATGCCGGCCGCTTTCAGCATGCTGTAGATCAGGTTAGTCGTGGTGGTCTTGCCGTCGGTGCCGGTGACGCCGATCATGACCATGCTGCGGCTGGGGAAATCATGCCAGGCGGCGCACAGAAATGCGAAGGCCTGCCGCCCGTTCGGGACAATCACCTGCGGCACGCTCAGCCCGACCTGGGGTTGCTCGCACACCACCGCGACCGCGCCGCGTTTCACGGCATCTGGGATAAAGCGGCGCCCATCGACGGCGACGCCCGGGTAGGCCACGAACAGATGTCCCGGCAGGACGCGCCGGTTGTCGTCGGCGACAGCCGTCACCTCAACCTCATCGCTTGCGGTCGGTATGACCTGATTGACCCCTGGCAAGGCTGCGATCAACTGCTGCAGGGTTTTACTCATGTGGCATCTGTTCCTGTTCGTTTGTCACTATGCAAGTGAACTTATACCACGATCACGCGCAATCGCCGCGTTCATATAATTCATCCCGATGAATCCAACCGCTGTCGTCCTGTTGCGCCTCGCCATCGGAGTCGCGCTCAGCGCTGTCATCGGCGCTTTGGCCTACCGGCGCAAATCCCTGTCCCGCAGCGGTGTCGCGGGTGCCATGCTGACCGGCACGCTGATCTTCGGGCTGGGCGGGCTGGCCGGCGGCCTCCTGCTGGTCATTTTCTTCGTCACGTCCTCGGCGCTCAGCCGCTACAAAGCGTCGCGCAAACAAGCCGTCGTCGAGTTATTCGATAAGGGCGGTCAGCGCGATCTGGGTCAGGCGCTGGCCAACGGCGGTATCGCGGCGCTGTGCGCCGCAGGCAGCGGCATCGCCATGCTGAGCGGCGCAGGGCCGCCGGCGATCCAGTACTGCCTTGCGGGGCTGATCGGGGCGCTGGCCGCCGCTAACGCCGATACGTGGGCGACGGAACTGGGGGTGCTGAGCCGGACGCCGCCGCGTTTGATCACCCGTCCCCTGCGGGTGGTCGAAGCCGGAACATCGGGCGGCATCACGCCTGGCGGAACGATCGCCGCAGCCGCCGGCGCGCTGTTGATCGGGCTGGCCGCGCTCATCCTCGGCCAGGTCGCTGCGCTCTTCTTCGGCAACCAACCAGCGGTCTGGGCGTTTCTTTATAATGCTATACTCCCCGGCCTGAACCAGTCGCCGGCATTGCTGATTGCTTCATTCGCCGGAGGATTAACCGGCGCGTTTATGGATAGCCTGCTGGGTGCAACCGTGCAGGCGATGTACTATAGTGAACGCCGGCGCAAGCCTACGGAGAAAAGCAGAGAACAGGATGGAACGCCAAACCGGCTGTTGCGCGGCTGGGTATGGCTGAATAACGATTGTGTGAACTTGTTAGCGTCGCTGACGGGCGCCTGCGTCAGCGTTCTGGCATTTTCGATATTAGTCACATAATGGTTCAGCGCATGCGACGGTCAGTCATGCCGCTGCGTGTCCAGCCGCACGCGCATGTCAAACGTTTATTAGAATGATCACGGTAAAGACAGCTTATAATGATTAAGACGCCTGAATGGGTAAAAGACGCGGTTTTTTACGAAATCTTCCCCGACAGCTTTGCAAAATCCACGCGGGTACCCAAACCGAACAATCTGGATGCATGGGACTCGAAACCGTCTACATTTGCTTTCAAGGGCGGCGACCTGCTGGGGGTCGAGGAGCGTCTGGACTATCTGCAGGAACTGGGCATCACCGCCATATACTTCACTCCCATTTTCCAGTCGACGGCCAATCATCGTTATCACACCCATGATTACTTTCGCGTTGACCCGATCCTTGGCGGGGATAAGGCATTCAGGGCGTTGCTCGACAGCGCCCATAAGCGCAACATTCGCGTCGTCATCGATGGCGTATTCAACCACGCCAGCCGGGGGTTTTACCAGTTCAACCACTCGCTCGAAAATGGCGCTACCTCGCCTTACATCGATTGGTTCAACATCAAGGGTTTCCCGCTGCACGCCTATGAGGGCAAGCCGGTGAACTATGAGGCGTGGTGGGGCATACCCGCCCTGCCCAAATTCAACACCAATCTGCCGGCCGTGCGCGTGTTTCTATACGAAGTGGCCGAATACTGGATCCGCCAGGGCGTCGACGGATGGCGGCTTGACGTGCCGGGTGAAATCAACGACGACGAATTCTGGCGCGAATTCCGCCGCCGCATTAAAGGGCTCAATCCCGAAGCGTACATCGTCGGCGAGATATGGCATGAGGCGCAGCGCTGGCTGCAGGGCGACCAGTTCGATGCGGTGATGAATTACCTGTTCACCCGCTCATGTATCGGGTACTTCGTCAAGGATAAGCGCGACGAAGCGCTGCTGGGCAACGTCGGCTATTCCCCGGCGCCCAACCTGGATGCGCAGGGCTTTGCCTTCTCGGTGAACAGCACGCTGGGCTTATACGATACCGGCATCAATCAGGTTCAGATGAATCTGCTCGACAGCCACGACACAGCGCGGTATTTATCCATTGCTAAGGGCGATGTGAGCGCGCTGAAACTCGCTACGCTGTGGCAGATGACTTATCCCGGCGCGCCGTGTATTTATTACGGCGATGAGATCGGCTTGCTGGGCGGCAAGGACCCGGACAGCCGGCGCACTTTCCCATGGGATACCCCTGAGCAGTGGAATCGCAACCTGCTCCAATATACAAAAGACTGCATTGCGCTGCGCCATAAATACGCAGCGCTGCGCCGCGGGGACTTCCGCTTCATTTACGCAGAAGGCAACGCCGTCGCCTACCTGCGCACGCCGATGAGCCGTTGCTCGC
>JAMCQN010000206.1 GCA_023382055.1 Chloroflexota bacterium | reverse complement strand
CCCGGCGGGACCGGCGTCGCAAGTCGCTGCCGTCGGTGCACCGGCGGATTGTTGAGGCGTTGTTCGCTGCTGCTGTCAGACAGCTGTTCGTTCAACGCAAATGAGACAAAGTAGTACTAGCCCATTCCGCGATGGCGCGGCGGCATGGGCAACAGGAGTATGAATAACCATGGCAGAAAGTGATCCTTTTAGCTTAACGGCTGGCGAGATAAAAGACTTGCTCTCCAATACGCGACCTTATATCCCGGAGTTGGCGCAGACCTCCACTGACAGCAGCACACTGAGACAAGCCTGGGCATCACGCTTCGCTCTTGATTCTACGAAGCCGCTGATGGAGAGCGTACGCCAGATACCGATCACCGGCTACACCGCGTACCGGCGCTTCCGCCGCGATGGGGACCGTCGTCAATATGAGACGCCCTACTTCGCAAAGCGCGAGAACCTGTCATATGCGGCGCTACAGCTTTTCCTGGGCCAGGACGATCTCAAGGACGTTGTACAGGACATCATCTGGAACATCTGCGAAGAGAGCACCTGGGTGTTGCCGGCGCACGAAGCGTGGCCGATCGACCTCTTCTCCGCAGAAACAGCGCTGCTGCTCGCAGAAACACTGGCCCTGCTGGGCAGCGCCATCGATGAGGAAGTGCGTCATCGCGTACGCGCCGAGGTGGATCAGCGCGTATTCGAGCCCTTCTTTCGGTATCACCAGTCGCTGGGGTGGTATAAGGGCGGCAATAACTGGAACGGCGTATGCAATAGTTCGGTGGCAGCCGCGTTTCTATGGCTGGAGCCGGATCCTGTGCGGATGGCGCACGCTGTTGCACTGGCGCTGGCGGGGTTGCGCGTTTTCCTTGACACGGCTTTTGAGAAAGACGGCAGTTCAACAGAGGGCGTCGCCTATTGGCATTATGGGCTGATGAACTACGTCGTGCTGTCGGAGATGCTCCTGGCGCGCAGCAACGGAGCCATTGACCTGCTTGGATCGGACAAGATGCGCAAAATCGCGGCTTATCCCGCGAAAATGCAACTGTCCGGTTCGACTTTCGCCAGTTTCTCCGACTGCCATGAAACGGTGACATTCAACCCCGGAATCATCGCACGGTTGTCCTTACGCACAGGCGAGCAGTCACTATGGAATTTGATCGCGCGACCGGCAACACCCACATCCGACTGGCGCCTGACGATGATGTTGCGCAATCTGCTGTGGTGGGACGGCGCGCAACCAGGCGCGGCCGAACTGGACGATGCACACCTTCCCGAAGCCGGTATTGCGCGGCTTGTGGCCAGCACGTCAGACGGCTTGCTGATCGTCGTTGCCGTCAAAGCCGGACACAACGCTGAAAACCACAATCAGAATGACGTGGGGAGCTTCATCGTTCATGTGGATGGCGAAAACCTGCTGACCGACCCGGGACCCGGGTTGTACAGCCGACAGTACTTCAGCGAGCAGCGATATGAGAACGTTTTTGCAAACTCGTACGGTCACAGCGTGCCGCGAATCGCAGGCCGGTTGCAGGGCGCCGGCGTAGAATTCGCCGGCCGCCTGCAGAGCCTGAATGCGCTACAGCAGCTAAAAAGCGTCGCCATCACGTTTGCGCATGCCTACCCCGTAAACGAATTGAAGAGCGCACGCCGGGTACTGAAACTCGCTACGACCGGGGAGCATGCCGGAGCAATCTGGCTGCAGGACGATTTCGAGTTCACGCAGAATCCCAACACGATCGAGGAAGCCTTTGTCACCTGGTGCGAGGTGGATTGCGCGGCATCAACGGCCGTGATTCATGGCGCCAGGCACGACTGCCGGTTGTCCATCGAATCTCCGGCAGATGCCAGTTTTTCACTTGAGCCGCTGGCTGAGCAGAGCCGGGCGAACGCGATGGAGAAGGTTCTGAAGCGATTAAGTATTATTCTGGCGCCGGCAATGTTGGTAAAGGCGCGCGTGCGTATTGAAGTGATATGAGCGTTTTGCCCCCCGCCAAGGATATCGCACTAACCGTGTGATTTTCACATACACTGAGAACGGCAGTATTGTTACCCGCTATGTTGATGGCGCACGCTTTACCCGCTGGCGGAACTCCTTGCGATGCATCAGTAAAGCGCCGGCGATATAGAAGACCGCGGCCAGGATGAAGACGACCTGTACAGGCACCCCAGCGTTAAAAAGCCACACTCCCAGGAATGGCCCGATCAGCCCGCGAACGCCGATAATCGTGCGCTGTAGCGCAGCGTACTCGTATATCAGGCCGGGTTCCGCTAGATCAATAGGCGAATTGGTGAAGGCCAGGTCTACACCGCCTGATAACAATCCGCTGACGATGTATGCAGGTACCATCATCCAACCCGCAGTCGCCAGCATGTAACTCAATGGGACAATCGTTGCCAGAGCAAAACAGATGAACAGGACCCACGGACCGCCCAGTCTATCCATCAGCCTGCCCCACACCACCAGGCCAAGAATCCAGGATATCGACTGCGCAAAGCCCAGCCAACTGATGCTCTCATATGAGAGTTTAAGCCGATCAACCAGCACGCCGGGGTAGAAAGCGATGCCGACCAGACCGCCTAAACCAAAGCAAACAACACCCAGCAGATAGACTGTAAACCGACGGTCTTTGCGCATCACAGCCCACAAATCGCGCACTGACCCTTTATGGCGTGTGGTTGTCTCGTCTGGTTTGCCGAGTTTCATGCGCATGAATAACCATGCGGCAGCGATACCGAATAGGCCTGCAATAGGGTAGACGAAAGTCGGGCCCAAATGATCCAGCGCAGCGCCGATCAGCGGTGTAACCGCGAGCATGGTGACGACCATACCGATGCGGACGACGCTTAAAGCGCGGCCGCGCACATCGGCAGGATAAACCCGGCGCACGACCTCAACATATGCCGCGCCGGGGAAACCATCTGAGAACCAGAACACGGCGGCCAGAAGCAGCAATTCGACTGCGCCGGGCGCAAGTCCGGTAAGCACGAATGCCCCCCTGCCAATCGTCCAGATGATCGCCAGAAACAGCAACAAGTTGCCGCGCGGGATGATGAGCACACTGAACGCGGCCAGAAACAAACCTATATAGACTTGCGCCTGGTAGATGGCCAGCATATCGGGCGAGGCGCCCATATTCTGCAAGACAACCGGCACAAATAGAAGCGCTGCATTAAAAGGGCCGTACATCACCGAGGCGGTAAGGTCGGTGATTACGTTACTGCGTGTTTGTGGCGTAAGCGGACCGGCCAGAGCCTGTCCAGCGCGCTGCAAAAGCACGCGTATCGGCGTCATTTTTGTTGGGTTCCTCGCAATTCGTCATAAGAGGCCGATACATCACGCAAGTGCTGGTTCGTTTCGCTCAACGAAGCCAGTAACCTTTCAGCAGGTCGCCCCATCTGTGCGAGTTCGACTTTCATCACGTTTACCGGCAGGGCAGCCAGCGCATCAAGCCCGCGCTGCAGATCGGCAACGATCTGCTTCTCCAGCACGATCATGGCGTCGCGACTCTGTTGTCCTTCCGGACTCCGCACGTCGATCGCCCGTTCCATACGGCGCAGCCGATCCAGCCGCCACAGTGTATTCGCCATATTGACCGGTATTTCGCTGGCTTGAGCCTGCATCTGCTTGCGATCTTCGCCTGCCGATGAATCGGCTTGCAGGCTGGCAGCGACTCCAGCCGCCAGTTTAGAGGCTTGCTTGACTATCTGGCGTTCCTCATAAGTGACGCGCAGTTTTGGCGCCTGCAGTAGCGGCGCTTTGTGAAATGCTTGCCGGACAGGGTTCAACACGGATATGCGCCAGCCATCGTATCCGCCCGGCTCTTCACTGGCAACCATGACGTCGTCGCTGGTGATGTCCGAAAGTATGACCAACGCCAGAACCGCAACCACCACGGCAGCCGGCGCCGCCAGCAGAAGCCACGGCGCATACGCGATTACGAAGATTGCCCCGGCGATAAGCGCTGCAATAACAATGAGCGCACATCCTATGTCACTTCCACGTTGTTCCTTCATTTCGCTGACCTCCGTAATGCACCCAGATTATCAACGATGAAGCGCGATTAGCAAACCTGCCCATTCCGGATATCCCAGCCAGCCTGCCCGCATATTACATCGACAAAATATCAGGGAAAGCGCCTTGCCAGCTATTGACAATCCGGACCTTCTGATTACAATACTTCCAGTTTGGAAATATACCATTCCGGAAATTTAGTATTCATGCAATCAACGAAAAGACAGGCAAGCGAGTTCGCGGAAGTTATCCAGTCATTTATGACTTTGCGGCCGCGGTTGAAAGTCATGCTGCCGGAAGATCTGGTCAGGCTCAAGGCTCAACTCAGCCAGTCCTATCCCGGGGGCAGCGCAGCCAGCAGAGCCGATAATAACCTGCTCTTTAACATCGGCGTGATCCTGTCGCGCCAGCAGGAACCCATCACGATGGGCGATCTGAGCCGAATGCTCGATGTCCCGCTCAGTACCGCTACGCGGATTGTCGACTGGCTGGTGACAAACAACTTCGTCGAGCGACAGCCGGACGCATTTGACCGGCGTATTGTGCACATCCGGTTTACCGAATCCGGCCAGACGATTTTTCGAATGATTAATGAGTTTATGCGCGCGCGCGTTGAGAAGCTACTGGGTAGGTTTACCCACGAGGAAGCCACGACACTGATTATCCTGTTACGCAAACTCGTCAGCGCGCTGGAAGACGAAGTACAAGAAGCCAGGTAACCGGCCAGCGCGAATGTCCGAGCCGCGCGCGCCATGCTATCACCCAACAGACTGAACGTAAGGATGTAGATAATGAGACGTTTTCGAGCACTGTTAAAAAAGGAATTCACGCACATGCGGCGTGACCCGCGCACCATTATGGTCATATTTATCATGCCCATCCTGCAACTGGTGCTGCTGGGATACGCCACAAATACCGATGTGCGGAACGTGCCGACGGTTGTATTCGACCAGGATAACAGCCGCGCGAGCCGGGAGCTACTCGATGCCTACAAAGTAACGGGGTATTTCTCGCTCGATTTCGTAGCAACGAGTGAAGATCAAGTCACGACGCTGATCGAAGGCGGCAGAGCGCGTGTGGGAATCATCATCCCGCCCAGTTACTCGAGCGACCTCGCTGCCAATCGCATCGCCGAGGTCGCCGTGCTGATCGACGGTTCTGACCCATCGATCGCGCAGACGGCATTATCTGCGGCAACGCTGGCAGGACAGGCTCATGGCACGACGATTCGGCTGCAGCAACTCGCCGCGCGGGGCGCGATTACTTCGAGCGCATCCCCCATCGATGTGCGCACGCGCGTCCTGTATAACCCGGACCTGCAGAGCAGCTACAACATGGTACCGGGCCTGATCGCGATGATCCTGATGCAGACGACCACCAACCTGACATCCGCCTCTATCGTAAAGGAGCGCGAACGCGGCACAATCGAGCAACTGATCGTCACGCCAATCCGCCCGCTGGAACTGGTGATCGCGAAAATAACTCCTTATGTGCTGGTCTCCCTGATCAATGTAGTCGTCATCCTGGTGATAGGCACAGTCTGGTTTCAGGTGCCCATCCGCGGCAGCTTCATGCTGCTCTTCGCGCTGACCGGGCTATACCTGTTGCCGAACCTAGGCATCGGTTTACTTATCTCCACAATCGCGCGCACGCAACAGCAGGCGCAATTCCTGGTGATGCCGATTCTGCTGCCATCCATGATGTTGTCGGGGTTTTTCTTTCCCATCGCGGCGCTGCCCGCTGCACTGCAAGTCGTCAGCCAGTTCCTGCCGCTGACCTACTTTCTCATCATCGTGAGAAGCGTGGTCATCAAAGGCGCTGGACTGGAACTCCTGATGTCACAAACCATCGCACTGACTATCTTCGCCGTGATCTTCCTGGGCTTAGCTGCGATGCGATTCCACAAGACATTGGATTAGCTTGAGCGCATAAACACCCATCTAAACATTTACCCTTCAGAATGAGAGCGCGTATCTATGAAATCTAAATTCTTTACCGGACGTATTCGAACGATCAGTATTGCTATCGCCTGCGTGGTGATAGGTCTCGCAGGAATCGAGGGTTGGCAATTCTTCAATCATCCTGCTTCTGCTGCAAGCGGTGATGTCATAGGGTCAGGCACCATCGAGGCCAAAATGGTCAATGTGGCGACAGAGGTCAGCGGTCGCGTGCTGGAGGTGAACGCCGATGAAGGCGATAAAGTAACCGCCGGACAGATGCTCATAACAGTCGATGACGCGGGTTTGCAGGCGCAGTATGCCCAGGCCAAAGCGTCACTGCAGGCAGCGCAGGCGAATTACGATCTACTGGCGGCAGGGCCGACGACCGAGCAACTTCAACAGGCCGAAGCGAACGTGATTGTAGCCACGGCGAATTACAGCCGCACTACGGCGGCTACACGACCGGGAGACGTCGATGCGGCGCAGGCATCGCTTGCGGCAGCCATAGAAAACTACAATAAAGTGAAGGCAGGCCCCCTGAAGGAAGACTATGCCTCGGCTGAGGCAGCGTACCGCAATGCGGAAGCTGCGCTGAAACAAGCCCAGTTTGCCTATGATGCGTCTTATCGCCTCAACCCGGCGGGTATCGGCGCCAGCCCCGCCGCAATCGCACTGGAACAGGCCACCAATAACTTCAACGCGGCCAAATCTCTGTACGATAAAGTGTCGATGTCGCCGGATAATGCCCAGTTAGCCACGGCGAACCAGGCGGTCGTCAATGCTCGCGCGGCTCTGGATCGCGCCTTGAATCCCGCCCGTGACTTCGATATTGCTCAGGCTCAAGCGCAGATTGAGATCGCACAATCGCAACTCGACGCGCTTAAAGCTGGTGCACGGTCGCAGCAACTTGATGCTGCCAGGGCACAGGTGGCTGCGGCGCAGGCCGCCATACAGGCAATCGAAGTACAGTTGAAGAAGACCAAGGTGACCGCCGCGACGGACGGTGTCATCCTGTCGCGCAGCATAGAGCCCGGTGAGATTGCATCGCCAGGCGCTGTACTGCTGGTCATCGGTAAACTCACCTCACTCCAATTGACCGTTTATATTCCCGAACAACAGGTCGGTCTGGTGACGCCTGGGCAACCCGCTATGGTACGTGTCGATACCTACACGAATCGCACTTTTGCAGCTAAAGTACTGCGCGTCGCAGATCAGGCGGAGTTCACACCGCGCAACGTGTCTACTGCTGAAGGGCGCAAGGATACAGTCTACGCAGTTACCCTGACGATAGACAACCCCGACCTGGCGCTGAAACCCGGCATGCCCGCTGACGTCACGTTTATCACGAAATAGCATGGAGACGAATATCCTGCTGGAAACCAGGGCGCTGGTAAAAACCTTCGGGTCAGTCCGCGCAGTCGATGGACTGGACTTGCAAGTGCACGCCGGGGAGATGGTTGGCCTGGTTGGTCCGGACGGCGCCGGCAAAACGACGACCATGCGGCTGTTATGCGGCGGGCTGAAGCCGACCAGCGGTGAAATGAGGGTGGCGGGATTTGAAGTGCCTGGACAGGTGGAACGCGCTCGTGAGCATATCGGGTATATCTCGCAGCGTTTCAGCCTGTACGGCGACCTGACTATCACAGAAAACCTGGAGTTCTTCGGTGAGGTATTCGAGATACCTGACGCCGAACTTAAGGCGCGCGCCAGAGAGCTGCTGCACTTTGCCGGACTTGAAAAATTCGCCAATCGTCCGGCAGCCGCGCTCTCGGGCGGAATGCAGAAAAAGCTGGCTCTGGCTACAGCGTTGATCCACCGTCCAGAGGTATTGCTGCTGGATGAGCCCACCGGCGCTGTCGACCCCGTGGCGCGGCAGGAGTTCTGGCACCTGCTCGTCGGCTTGCTGAGGGGCGGCTCGGCAGTCCTTGTCAGCACGCCGTATATGGACGAAGCCATGCGCTTCAACCGCGTCATTTTCATGGACAAGGGACGTGCGCTCCTGATTGGAACGCCGCGCGAACTGATAGCTCGGCTGGAAGGGCACATTCTCGAACTGGCGGCCGAACCTCAGGTGGAAGCGCGCCGGGTGGCGGAGAAAGACCCCGATGTTGAAGACGTTCACGCGTTTGGAGACCGCCTGCATCTGCGCGTGCGCGAGCTAGCGGGGCCGATGTCTCGTTTGCCAGGCCAGATCACGGCAGCCGGCCTTTCCCTGATCCACTTACGCCAGGTGAACCCTACGCTGGAGGATGTGTTCATGAAGCTGCTGGAAGCCTGACACGATGACAAACAATCACACACCGATTATCCACGTTGAGCACCTGACCAAGCAGTTTGGGACATTCACGGCTGTGGACGATGTCAGCTTCGAGGTTCAGCGCGGCGAGGTCGTGGGTTACCTGGGGCCTAACGGAAGCGGCAAGACAACGACGATTCGAATGCTGTGCGGCTTGTTGCGCCCAACGACCGGAGTGGCGAAGGTGATCGGCGCAGACGTTGTGCGCAATCCGGAAATGATCAAACGCCAGATCGGCTACATGTCGCAGAAGTTTGCGCTTTACGACGACCTGACCGTGCAGGAGAACCTTGAGTTTTATGCCGGTGTATATGAGATACCGCTTGAGACCCAGCATCAACGTCTACAAGAGATTCTAAAGATGGCAGGCCTCGAAGACCGACCAAAAACGGTCGCCAGCCAGCTATCCGGCGGTTGGCGACAGCGGCTTGCACTGGGTTGCGCGCTGGTGCATAAACCCCTGCTTTTATTTCTCGATGAGCCCACCAGCGGCGTTGACCCGCTAGCGAGGCGTGAGTTCTGGGATCTGATCTATGATCTGGCGCACGGCGGCGCCACCGTCTTCGTGACGACGCACTACATGGATGAAGCCGAACACTGCGGGCGCGTCGGGTTCATGAATACGGGACGCTTGCTAGCCTTCGATACGCCGCGAGCCTTGAAACACCAGTACCTGAACGGCGCCGCATGGGCGTTATCGGTTACACCGCTGCTTGAGGCCGTGGAAGTGCTCAGCAGTCTGGAAGGAATCGCCCAGGCGCGGCTGCATGGAGACCAGGCGCAGATAATCCTGGCTTCGACACAATGGACGCCGCAGTCGCTGAGCGCCAGGCTGGCGGAACAGCAGATCACGGTCAGCGCAGTGGAAACCGTCGAACCCACCCTGGAAGATGTGTTTACGCTACTCGCGCATACTCAGGGAGAATGAACCGTATAGCCGGGATGACGGCGTCCGTTTCACGAGTTGCGGCGCTACAGATCCTGGTTCTCGGGCAGCATGACGAGGTCGCGTATGGTCACATGCGGTGGCTGTGACAGCATGAAGATAATGGCCTGTGCTACATCTTCAGACCGCAGTGCGCCTCGTTTGGCTACCCATTTATCAACCTCAGCGGGTGTCTGAATACCCCACAGTTCATTGGCGACCATGCCAGGCGCTATTGAGCCAACTCGCACACCGTCTGCGGCAACCTGGCGGCGCAGCGTATTTACAAACGCCTGAACGGCATGTTTGGAGGCGCTGTACACCGGTTCCCACTGGATGTCGATATGACCCGATATCGAGCTGGTGACCATGATATCGCCCGCGTGTTGCGCCAGCATAAATGGCAGCACCGCGTGAATGCACCTCATGACCCCGGTTACGTTGACGTTGATCAGGTTCGCCCAGGCATCCGGATCGCCGTCCACTACCTGTCCGGGGATATAAACGCCTGCGTTTGCCAGGAGCACATCGACCCTGCCGAAGCGGGCGATCGTCCTTGCGACCATCTCTTTGACATCCGCACTGGAAGTGACATCGGTGCGCACAGCCAGCGCATTGTCGCCAATTTCATTTGCCAGAGCAGTCAGTTTATCGGTGGAGCGGGCTGCGAGAGTCAGTTTACAGCCCAGGTCGGCCATGATGCGTGCAGTCGCAGCGCCAATGCCGGTGCTCGCGCCGGTGATGATAACCACTTTCCCGGCCAGTGCATGTTCCATCATGTGTTCCTCAAATAGATCGTGACTTTCAACGTTCGCGATTGAGATAATGGTTCCAAAAGATGCGTGCGGCAACCGCTCGCCATGGCTTCCATACGGCGCTGAGTGCATCCAGCTCTGTGTAGTCGGGCCGAGTCGGCAAGCGCTTGACCTGCTGCACTGCGGTGGCAAGAGCCAGGTCGCCAGAAGGCCAGATGTCTTGTCTACCTAAAGCCATCAGCAGATAGATACCCGCGCTCCAGGGTCCGATGCCTTTCACCCGCATCAGGTTGGATCGGGCTGTAGCATCATCCATCGTTTGGATCGATGCCAGATCGACTTCACCTGCGGCGATTTGCCGCGCAAGTTGACAAACATAGCCGGACTTTTGACGGCTGAAGCCAATGCGTTTTAACTCGTCGTCATCCAACTCAAGGAATGCCTGCGGCGTCAGCACGGTGGTGCGAGCCAGCAGGCGTTCATAAGCCGCGCGCGCCGATGCCAACGATACCTGCTGTTCGAGGATGATGTGGACCAGCGTGCTGAAGCCGGGATTGCGCAACCATAAAGGCGGCTGCCCGAGACGCTTGACGACGGCCGCGATATCCTCATCAATGGCAGCGAGATAGGATGACCCTGCTGACAAGGTTGATTCATTAAGTCGCGCTTGTGTCGAGTGACGGTCAGGCGAAGCGGCAATCACCCTGGCATTTTACCTAATAGATCGGCAGCAACACCCAGCGACCGATCAGCTCATCGGCTCCGATCACCAGGACAAATGACAATAGCCACAGCCAGGATGGACCATGGCGCCGGAGCCGATCCGGGCGTTCGACCGTCAGGACCTGAAGCGCGGCAGCACTTCTTTGATAAACAGCTTCGCACTATCATTCCTGGGGAAATCGGCAAAGCGCAGAATGAAATGCTGCACGCCCAGCGCAGTAAAGCGCTGCAACTGTGCGGCGACCTTATCGGGCGTGCCAACCAGCGCAGATTCCGGACTATAGAACGGGCTGGCCTGTGCCATCTTCAGCGCTGCATCATGTGCAGGCGCTACAGCAACGGTCTCGTTACCCCAGGTCTTTACGATGCTGTCGTAGTCGCGCCCGACTGTATCGCAATGGCCGCGCAGCACGTCGAGGAGGCTGCGGTAGTTCTCATATGTGCCGCCGGGTAAATTCCACCAGTCCGCATACTGTGCGACGACCTTCAGCGTCAGTTGCTTACCGCCTCCCCCGATCAACAGCGGCGGCGCCGGTTGTGGTTTTGGCTCGCAGATGGCGTCATCGACGTGGTAATAGCGCCCGTGAAACGTCGAATGCGTTTGCGTCCACATCGAACGAATGATCTGTACGGCTTCTTCCAACTGGTGGATGCGCGTCGCGGGACTGGGGAACTCGATGCCGTAGGCGGCGTATTCGTCGCGTTTCCAGCCGGCGCCGATCCCCAGCACGAACCTGCCGCCTGTCAGCGCCTGCAATGTCGCGCCCATCTTGGCGATCAACGCAGGATTCCGATACGACTGCGACATAACGATACTGCCCAGCGTGTAGTCCTTGAACAGCCCGGCCAGATAGCACAATGTGGTCCAGCATTCATAGGTGTCGGTGGTTGGGCTCTGGAAGTTTGCCCACGGCACGAAGTGGTCAGCCACCCACGCGGAAGCGAAATGGCCGCGCAAGACTTCCATTGTCTCGACGAACTGCTGGACGAAAACCGATCCCGTCGTCCCGTCCACAGGGAAATCGGGCACACGAAAACCAAATTGCGTCATGTATCACCTCGGTTTTGTTTATACAATACTCTCTGAGAACGTGCACAGGTAGCCCAAATGCCCGGCTATCGTACCGTCAAACAAGGGGAGGGACATCGCCATGTTTCGTCAGAAAGCCAGTCTCATTTCCGTACTGATCTCAGGAATGCTGTTGGTCGCCGGTTGTAATACGCCGACACAAACTGCTGCGCCAACCACCGTGGACACGCCGCAGCCAAGCACGACAGCGCCGGCTGCCACACCAACTGAGCCAGCCACATCTGCTGTCATCGCCACCGTACCAGCGACTACGCTGCCGGAAGCAACAGTGACCCTATCATCCAACCCTACTTCAGCACCCGCCAAACCAACGCCAACCGCCACGGGTGTCGCCACTTACAAATCCACAGCGCTGGGTATCAGTTTCAGATACCTGACCAGCGACAACAAGCAGAAATTCGCCGTGAAAGAGACTGGCGACAGGATCTATGTTTATATGGCGAACGCAGCGCCGGATAGCGGCCAGTGGGTGAAAGTCTACGGTAAACCTATCAAGACAAGCCTGGTCGATGCCATCAAATCGCAGATTCTGAATGGTTACTCGACCTCCGATTGCATCGTCAAACAGGTACCCGATCCAAACGCAGGCAACGGCTCGAAACCGGCGCCGGGTTGGAGTTTCGCCGCCATCGATGTGCCCCGCTCAGCCGATGACGACATGGGCACATTGCTCGCAAAAGTGAAGAAGTGCCCACAGACCTATCTCAACGTAAATGGGCTGGCCTACTTCGTGACTGATGCCAATTACCCGAATCGCTTCCTGTTCTTCAGCATCGGCCAGTACTCTATCCCGGCGGAACAGAATCATCCCTGGCAGACTACCGTGCAATTTACTGCGCCCTCGTCCAGCACGGGAAATCCGGTGACTCTGCCCGCAAACCAGTATCTGTCATGTCTCACGACATCGTGTCCCATTTTCCGACAATGTTAATTTGACATATGTCTCACAACATCGTGTCCATTTTCCGTCGGTATGAGGTTCTGC
>JAMCQN010000197.1 GCA_023382055.1 Chloroflexota bacterium | reverse complement strand
TTCGATCGAATGGTCTTGCGCGGCAAACTTAAAATGGTGGCACTGGTGGCTGCTGCTCGCAAGATTCTCATGTGGGCTTGGGCTATCTTCCGCACTCATACCTATTTTGACCCACGAAAATGTACCACAGGGGCTTGACAAAACAGAGAGAATCTTCGACTGCGCTTCGCTCCGCTCAGGGTGACTGAGCCGTGAATCCGCAGGCACCCTTTGACTGCGCTGCGCTCCGCTCGGGGTGAATAAGCCGCGAAGCCGGTGCATCACCTGTCAGGTTTTCTTCGTTGCGGTCTGCGAGTGTAGAATTTACTTGTTTTGTGCACCGGGCCCGCCCCGTGTGCCGCCATAGACACAGATTGAAGGAATATGACAATGCGAACCCCATTCATTGCAGGTAACTGGAAGATGAACAAGACCGTCGGCGAGGCGGTTGTCCTGGTTGACGAACTGAAAGCGGCCCTGGCCGGCGTGTCGGGCGTCGACGTGGCCGTGTGCCCCCCATTCGTCGCGCTGACCAGCGTGAAAACGGCGCTGGCCGGCAGCGCCATCAAGCTGGGCGCGCAGAACGCCTATTTCGAGCCGAAAGGTGCATTCACCGGCGAAGTCTCCATCGGCATGCTGACGAGCCTTGTGGATTATGTCATTGTCGGGCATTCCGAGCGCCGCCAGATTTTCGGCGAGAGCGACCAACTGGTCAATAAGAAAGTGCTGGCCGTGCTCGCCAGCGGGATGCAACCCATCATGTGCATCGGCGAGACGCTGGCCGAAAACGAAGCCGGGCAGACCGAAGCGGTGCTGGCGCGCCAGGCGCGCGACGGGCTGGCGAATGTCAGCGCCGCCGATATCACACGTATCACCATCGCCTACGAGCCGATCTGGGCCATCGGCACTGGTCGCGCCGCCACATCGGACGACGCGCAGGATCGCTGCGCCTTTGTGCGCGCGCAGGTGCGCCTGAAGTACGGCGACCTGGCCGACCAGGTGCGCATCCAGTACGGCGGCAGCGTGACGCCCGCCAATGCCAAAGAACTGCTGGCCCGGCCGGATATCGACGGCGCGCTGGTCGGCGGCGCCAGCCTCAAAGCCGCGGATTTCAGCGCCATCGTCAAGGCGGCGGTTGCCTGAATTCGATGCTCCTCAGCCTGCTGGCATTCCTGGGCGCCTTTGGCGCGTTGCTCATGCTGGAGCGCTATGCCCATCGCATGTTGCAGGAAGTGGCACTGCTGGTGACCGGCCATACCGAATCAGCCATCTTCATCTACTCCATCCCGCTGCTGCCGGGCGTGGCGCTGCACGAACTGAGCCACGCCGTCATGGCCTTGCTGCTGGGGGTGCAAGTGCGAAACTTCACGCTGATCCCGCAACGCCAGCGCGGCGGGACGGTGCGCCTGGGCGCGGTCGAAGTGTTGCGCTCCGACAATCTGCGCGCCAGCCTGATCGGCGCGGCGCCCCTGATCACGGGGCTGGCCGTGCTTGGGCTGATCGGCTGGCTGGTCTTCGACGGCGCGGCGCTGATGGGCGCGCTGGAAAAGAGCGATTTCAACGCGCTGTTGGAACTGCTGCTGGCGACCACGCGCGCAACGGACGCGCTGGTGTGGTTCTACGTCGTCTTCGCCATCGCCAACAGCATGATGCCCTCGGCGTCCGACACGCAGGCATGGCCGCCGGTGATCGGCGTGCTGGCCCTCATCGCTGCGGCTGCGATTCTGCTGGGCGGCGCGGGGCTGGTCGATTCGCTGAAGGCGTCGCTGTCATACACGCTACGCTGGCTGGCGGTCGCCCTGGCTATCACCGCCTTCGTCGACGTGCTGATGGTGGGCGCGCTGTGGCTGCTGGCGCGGCTGCTCGAACGGCTCAGCAACCGCCGCATCACCTATAAATAAGGTCTATCCCGTCATATGTCTGACTTCTGCGAGAAGTCAGACATATGATCTGCTTATCGAGATAGTTTTTAAGGCTGTTATCTATGCAGTTCACTGATCTGCTCAGCCTGCCCGTCACGGGCGAGATGGTCGCCGGGCGCACGGCCTGCCTGCTGGCTATCGGCGATGGCGCGAATCCGTGCGCAGCCCAGCTTGCGGCGACCAGCGCGGGCGATCTGGCGCACAGCAGCGGCGAGATGAGCGTGTACTTCGGGCTGCCGGTGCTCACGCTGCCCTATCCGATCCTGGTGAACAGCCTGATGAGCGAGCGCAATACCCGCTTCGACCAGTTGTCGCTGTTCGGCTGGCTCGAGGACAATGCCATCCTCGAACCGCGCGCCGAGATCGTCGGGCTGACGCCGCTGGCCGAGGACCCGGTGCTGTTCGTGCGCGACCTGGACCTCGACCGCCCGCCGGAGTGCTACGTCATGGCGCGCCCGGCGCGCTGGCTGCGCGTGGCCGGCGTGGTGATCGCGCGACGCGACCATGCCGGCGCGCCCGCCATGCTGAACCCTGCGGACGGCGCGTTGAGCGCGCTGGAAGTCAGCCTGCCCGCCTCGCTGCAACCGCTGGCGGCGTCGCTGCGCGCGGAGGTGGCCTCGGGGGGCGAATTGCGCCTGGTGCTGCGCGCGCGCCGGCGCGGGACGGACCCGGCCATCATGGCGCTGTGCGACGGCTGGCGGGTGCTCGCGCGCGCGGCGCGGTTTATGCTCAGCGGCCCCGCCTGGGACGCGCCGGAGCAGGCGCGCAGGTTGTTCCGCCTCGACGCACCGCGCAGGTGGTAGCTGGTGATCTATCATTCATGCCATGAACCGCACCGACCGTCTGCTCGCTATCGTGCTGGAGCTGCAGCGCCACGGTAAATTGCGCGCCGAGGATCTGGCGGCAACATTTGAAGTCAACAAACGCACCATTTATCGCGACGTGGAAGCGCTGTGCGAATCGGGCGTGCCCATCATGTCGGTGACCGGACAGGGCTACTCGCTGGTCGAAGGTTATTTCCTCCCCCCGCTGTCTTTTGATATCGACGAAGCCACCATGCTGCTGCTGGGCGCCGATTTCATGCAACAGCACTTTGACGCGCAATACGGCCGGGCTGCCCGCAGCGCAGGCGCGAAGATCGAAGGCGTTTTACAGGACAGGCTGCGGAAGGACGTGCGCGCCATTAAAGCGAGCCTGCGTTTCATCTCCTCGCAGGCGGCGAGCCCGGAGGTGCAGGCGCGCTTGCAGATGTTGCGCGGCGCGATTCTGGAATGCCGGCGTGTGCGGTTCCGCTATTTCGCGCGCTTTGCGGATGAGGCGAAAGGCAAACATGAATGGCGCGAGGCCGACCCCTACCTGCTCACAAATGTGGCGCAGGTGTGGTACACCAGCGCGTTCGACCACAAACACGGCGAGGTGCGCGTTTTCCGGCTGGATCGCATGGAAGACCTGACGGTCAGCGAGATAGCCTTTGTGCGGCCGGCGCTGGATGTGCTGAAGGGGCTGCAGAACAGAGGCAACAACCAGCGCACGATTGTGGTGAAGGCGCTCTTTAGCAAGAGCGTGACCCGCTGGGTGAAGGAATCGCAATCGTTTTTCGCCACGCACGAAGAGGAGACAGACGAGGGCCTGCTCGTGATATACACCATCCGACGCGAAGATGAACTGCTGCAGTGGTTGCTGGGCTGGGGCCGCAACGTGCGCGTGCTGGAGCCTGCCAGCCTACGCGACCGGCTGCGCGCCGAGGCCGAGGCCATGATGAAAAATCATACGGCTGCGAGCTACTGACATAGGGTTGTCACTCGTGTTCTTTATGATGAAACCAAATTCAATGGTTATTAAGGAGAACATGAGATGAAACACGCGCTTAACTGGTTTGAAATTCCGTCAGCAGACTTCGAACGCGCAACGGCGTTCTACAACACGATTCTGGATGCCGAGCTGCGAGTTCAAATGGTCGACGGAATCCACAACGCCGTCTTCCCTTACAGCGGTCACGCTGACAACGCCATTGGCGGCAGTGTGGTGCACAACCCGTCGACGAAACCCGGTCCGGATGGTGCGGTCGTGTACCTGAACGTCAATGGCGTGCTGGACGCGGTGCTGTCGCGCGTCGAAGCGGCAGGGGGTAAGGTGCTGATGCCCAGACTGGATACGCAATTCGGCGCCATTGCCATGATCCTCGACAGCGAAGGCAACCGGGTCGGGCTGCACTCATACTAAACCCATAACCGAGTAACACTCGTTTATCCGGAGCAAGCACGCAGGTGGTGAGTCAGTCGCAAAAGACCTCCGGGGTCTCGCAGACCCCGGAGGTTTCACGTCTCAATCCGCGCCCAGCGGCACAGGCGTCCAGCCGCGTTTGGGGTAGGCAATCGTCTTGACCTGTTCGAAAGCCTCGCGGCGGCGCACGAAACCGGCGTAATCCGTCACGCTCTCCGGGTGCAGCTTGCTCTGCACCACGAAGTCTGCCTCGGGCGGGTAACAGGCCATCTGGAACTCCTGCAACTCGTCTTCGTCGGCCTCCGCGTTGGGCCACAGGCCGACGTTGTTCGGCGCTTCCGCGCCCTGGTAGCGCAGGTCCACGCTCCAGCGGATAACGTCCGAGCGGTTGGGCGTGGAGCAGTGCGGTGTGAGATTGGTCATGAACACCGCGCCGCCCAGCGGCGCCTCGGCCACCACCGGCTTCGACGGCGAAGGCGGCAGGTCGCCGTCTTCGATGACCAGAAAGCCGGCGTTGCCGCCGGTGTGATGGGTGACCAACCCCTGGCGATGGGCGCGCGGCAGGATCTGCATGCAGCCGTTCTCGGCGGTGGCGTCCACCAGCGGTATCCAGCAGGTGATGATGGTCTGGTTGTCACACTGCTGCATGAAGTAGCCGGAATCCTGATGCCACGGCACGATCCCGCGCCCGATGCCGGGAATCTTGGGGCGGATGCGATACACCGATGAGCCGATGATCTCCGGCCCCACCAGCGACTCGACGACCGCCAGCAGACTGGGGTGCGTGATCGTGCGGAACATCTCGATGCCGTGATGCCCACCGCCCGCCGGGCCTTCCAGTTCGGCTATGACGGCTTCGCCATTCTCGCGCGAGTCGCGGTAGATGCTGGTCAGGCGGCGTTCGAAGGGCTGATCGGCGTAGGTGTTGCGCAGCTTGCCTTCGGCCAGCAGCGCGGCGATCTTGCGGTCGATGCGCTCCTCGAACTCGCGGCGCAACGGCGCCAGGTCGTGCGGGTCAAAGACATCGTCGTGGATGAGGTATCCCTCGGTGTTGAAGAAATCAATCTGTCCCTGCGTCAATCGTCCCATGCTGCAACCTCCCAGACAACACATGATTCACACGCGCAAGTATACGCGCGTCGAGACGGGCGCCAGCGCAATGGCGAGACACACCGAGTAGCCGCGCCGCCTCACGAGTTGGCATGTCCCATTCCTTGTGTTCAGCACTGTACAACCTGCGGGGTTGCGTTCGCTTGCGAAACAAAAGCTCGCGTAAGCCAGCGCAAGTCGCAGCGGCTCGACTGGCGCAAATACGGCGCAGGCGTACAATAACGCAATCGAGGTCTTCATCGTAACGAATAGGCGTGCTGTCCGCTTTTTGCCAGTCAATCTGGACTGTTGCATTCCCCATTGAACCCGTCGTCCGGGCAGAAGTGCGGACGGTCGATGCCTGCGCGCAGCGATGGAGTCAATCACACTTTATAAAACTATGGATAAGGCGCGGCTCGCACGCCGTAAAAACGCGGGCAGTAACACCTGGAGACAGACCAATCATGAATCCTTCTATACAGACAACTCTCCCCACCGACGTACTCCGCGGCGAACGACATCCCCTTGACGCCATCTTTGCGCCCAAGAGCGTCGCCGTCGTCGGTGCGACGGAGCGCGCGGGCAGCGTTGGACGCACGATCCTGTGGAACCTGATCAGCACTCCCTTCGGCGGGACGGTATACCCGGTGAACCCCAGCCGGCCCAGCATCCTGGGCATCAGGGCCTACCCCAGCGTGAAGGCGATTCCGGAGCCGGTCGAACTGGCCGTGGTCGTCACGCCGGCCGCCACCATCCCGGGCGTGATCGGCGAGTGCGCCGATATCGGCGTGAAAGGGGCCATCGTCATTTCCGCCGGCTTCAAAGAGACCGGGCCGAAAGGGGTGGAACTGGAGCGCCAGTTGCTCGAACAGGCCCGCCGCGGCAACATGCGCATCGTCGGCCCGAACTGCCTGGGCGTGATGAACCCCGTCACCGGCATCAACGCCACGTTCGCCAGCGCGATGGCGCGCCCCGGCAACATCGGCTTCATCAGCCAGAGCGGCGCACTGTGCACCGCCGTGCTGGACTGGAGCTTCCGCGAGAATGTGGGATTCAGCAACTTCGTCTCCATCGGCTCGATGCTCGACGTCGGCTGGGGCGACCTGATCTATTATTTGGGCGACGACCCGCGCACGCAGGCCATCGTTATCTACATGGAAACCATCGGCGACGCGCGCGCGTTCCTGTCCGCCGCGCGCGAAGTGGCGCTGGTCAAGCCGATCATCGTGATCAAGCCCGGCCGCACCGAAGGCGCCGCGCGCGCCGCGGCATCGCACACCGGCTCGCTGACCGGCAGCGACGAAGTGCTGGATGCGGCGTTCCGCCGCAGCGGCGTATTGCGCGTCAACAACATCTCCGACCTGTTCTACATGGCCGAGGTGCTGGCCAAGCAGCCGCTGCCCAAAGGCCCGCGCATGACCATCGTGACCAACGCAGGCGGCCCCGGCGTGCTGGCAACCGACGCCCTGATCACCGAAGGCGGCGAATTGACCGATGTGTCGCCCGAGGCAATGAAGGCTTATAACGAATTGCTGCCTTCGGCCTGGAGCCACAACAACCCCATCGACATCCTGGGCGATGCCGAGCCGGAGCGTTACGCTAAAGCGCTGGAAATCGCCGCGCGCGATCCCAACAGCGACGGCATGCTGGTGATCCTCACCCCGCAGGCGATGACGGACCCGACCCAGACGGCCGAAGCGCTGCGGACCTACGCCAAGATCGAAGGCAAGCCCGTGCTGGCAAGCTGGATGGGCGGGCCGATGGTGGCCGCCGGCGAGACGATTCTCAACCGCTACAACATCCCCACCTTCGCCTATCCCGACACGGCGGCCAAGATGTTCATGAACATGTGGCGCTATGCCTACAACCTGAAGGGCATCTATGAGACGCCCATGCCGACCGACAGCACCGGCGCCGGCCCCGACCGCGACCTGGCGCGCGAGATCATCAACAAGGTGCGCAATTCGGGGCGCACGATCCTGACCGAGTTCGAGTCGAAGCAGTTGCTGGCGGCCTACGGCATCCCCACCGTCGATACGCGCGTGGCGAAGAGCGAGGAGGGCGCGGTGAAGACAGCCGGCGAGATCGGCTACCCGGTCGTGCTGAAGCTCAACTCCGAGACGATTACGCACAAGACCGACGTGGGCGGCGTGCAGTTGAACCTGCGCGACGCCGACGCGGTGAAACGCGCCTACAACGCCATCGCCGATTCGGTGAAGGAGAAAGTCGGCGCGGAGCATTTCCAGGGCGTCACGGTGCAGCCGATGGTCAAGCTGGAGGGCTACGAGCTCATCCTGGGCAGCAGCATCGATCCGCAGTTCGGCCCGGTGCTGTTGTTCGGCACGGGCGGCCAGTTGGTCGAGGTCTTCAAAGATCGCGCGCTGGCGCTGACGCCGCTGAACACCACGCTGGCGCGCCGCATGATGTCGCAGACCAAGATTTACAAGGCGCTGCAGGGCGTGCGCGGGCGCAAGTCGGTAGACATGGCCGCGCTCGAACAGTTGATGGTGCGCTTCAGCCAGTTGATCGCCGAGCAGCGCTGGATCAGCGAACTCGACATCAACCCGCTGCTGGCGTCTTCCGAGCAACTGCTGGCGCTGGATGCGCGCGTGGTGCTGCACGACCTGAGCGTCACCGAGGACAAGCTGCCGCGCCTGGCCATCCGGGCCTATCCGATCAAATACGTCGGTAAGTTCACGTTGAAGGACGGCAAGGAAGTGACGATCCGCCCGATCCGCCCCGAGGACGAACCGCTGCTGGTGAAGTTCCACGGCACGCTGTCGGATCGCACCGTGTACGGGCGCTACTTCCAGCAGCTCAACCTGAGCCAGCGCGTGGCGCACGAGCGGCTCACGCGCATCTGCTTTATCGACTACGCGCGCGAGATGGCGCTGGTGGCCGAATACAAGGATGAGAATGGCGAGACGCACATCCTGGGCGTGAGCCGCCTGACCAAGGTGCACGGTCTGAGCGAGGGGCGCTTCCTGGTCATCGTCACCGACAACTACCAGCACATGGGGCTGGGCACGGAACTGCTGCGCCGCATCATCGCTGTGGCCAGGGCGGAGAACGTCAAGCACGTCTCGGCCGATATCATGCCGGCGTTTGGTGATATGCGCCGCATCTGCGAGAAGGTCGGCTTCACCATCGGCGAGGAGGGCAGCGCCGGTTTGCAAAAGGTCGAGATCGAACTGTAACGCGATCCGCCGTTCCGATGGCTGACTTCCTGTAGGAGTTTCGAACCACAGGCAACGCTTATGCCGATTAACGCGCGTGGCGAAAGGCCAGGTACAAACTGCGTGAGGCGGAAAGGAGCGCCGCGCGCGCGCCGCCCCTTGCCCTGGAATTTTCGGCGAAACGACGGCGATAGCTGACAGGCGCTTCCCGGATGGGCGCTTTGCGGCAGGCCGCTTTCACCAGCATCTCCATCGGCCAGCCGTAGGTCCGTTCCTGCATGTTCAATGCCAGCAGCAGATCGCGCCGTATAGCTCTAAACGGACTGATATCTGTGATTCGCGCGCCGTACAGGATGCGGAACAGGGCAGCCATCAGGCGGTTGCCAAGAGCCTGGTGAAACGGCATGGAGCCCTCGGCGATGCGGTAACGCGTGCGCGCCCCCAGCACAAGGTCAGCGACCTCTTTGCGGATGGGCAGCAGCAGGGCCGGAATTTCCAACGGGACGAAGCTTCCGTCGCCGTCCATAAAAACCAGCACATCCCCATGCGCGGCTGCCGCGCCGGCGGCGCAGGCGTACCCATAGCCACGGCGCGGCTCAACCACCACCTGCGCCCCCAGGCGGCGCGCCACGTCTGCGGTGCCATCCGTCGAACCGTTATCGACAACGATCAACTCCTGCACCAACCCAAGGGGAAGCTCCGCCAGCAATGGCGGCAGACAATCAGCTTCATTGAGTGCCGGAATGATCAGTGACACCAGCATTGGGTTTGATTCTAGCAACAATCGCCGTAAGATAGGCGCGCTTGCGGCGCCTGATGTGTCCCCACTGTGGCCGATTCTGGCTGCAGACGATTCAACTCGGCCACCTGATCCAGATGATACCAGAGCAGCAGGCGGGTCGCGCAACGCCTGCGGCAGTCGAGGATAATGGGGGCATGTTGATCCACCCCCCACAACCGGACGAATATGCAGCGTATCAAGCAAGCTACGTGGCGCGTGTGACCGATGGCGATGTGATGCACGTATTGCGCACACAAGTCGCATCGCTGCGCGAACTGCTGACAAGCGTGACTGATGCGCGGGCCCGGACGCGGCCTGCACCGGCCGAATGGAGCATCAACGAGGTCATCGGCCATATGGCCGATACCGAGCGCATCTTTGCTTACCGTACATTGCGCATCGCCCGCGGCGACACAACACCCCTGGCCGGTTTCGACCAGGACGACTACATCCTGCCGGGCAAATTCAACGCGCGCGCCCTGTCAAGCCTGCTCGACGAGTTCGCGCGCGTGCGCGAGGCGACGCTGAGCCTGGTGGAGACGCTGGACGACGAGGCGCTCTCCCGCAGGGGCATAGCCTCAAACAATCCGGTGAGTGCCCGCGCGCTGGTGTTCATCACGGCCGGCCATGTGGCGCATCACACCGAAAGCCTGCGCACGGTGTACCTGTGATGCTGACTGTAGCTTAAACCTCGTGTGCGAGTGTGAGGATGCGTTTCAGGATGTCGTCAGAGAGCCACATTCCCGATGATATTAGAAGGTCGATGTAAGGTGAGATCCTGTCTGTCAGACCGTTTGTTTTTGCTTCCAGCAAAACTTTCAACGTGCCCCAAACGGTCAACCCAGCCACTTGTGCGGTTCGACGCGCTAACGCATCATCGAGTAGGATAATCCGTGTTGGATTCTCAATCGCCAATGCCATCGCCGCAAGCTCTCCCAGACCGAGGTCCAAAGATAACCACTCAGAGGGCATGGCGCGAGGATTCACGACTCGAATCCAGACATAGTTACCTGGGCTGGGTGTGTCGTAGCCCGACTTGCGGCCTGCCAGCAGTTCATCACAGACAGCCTGCGGCACCCAGATGTCGCCGAATAGTTTCGGAAGCCATTCCAAAACGCCAACGCGGTGCAGATAAAACAAAGGCGAGGTATTACTGATACAGTCAGGCATTCTGGTTTTCCATATCGCTCAATTCAACGGCGAAAGGAAACACCTTATATCGATCCAGCGCAACGAGAAATTCAATGCGCGACATGCCGGCCAGTTCGGCCGCGCGACCAGACGACAGCCGGCCAAGCTCGTAAAGCTTGATCGCGGAGAGGATGCGCATTTCACGCCCAAAACTCGCCCCATCCGTCTTCTCTGCGACCAATACTGTCTCCGGTATTTCGATCACGATTTGCCGAGTCGCCATTTCTCATCTCCAGCGCTGTGTTGAAAGTCAGCATAAATCTACTGAATTTTACCTGACAAGATAGCATGCACCTCCGAGTGTTCAAGCCGACCGCAGTTCAGCCCGAACTCACGGGTGTTGTACCACACCGATGTAAAATGTCGCCACGGGCGGGGTTTGCCGGACGAAGGTGATCATGATCGCGCAGCACCGGCCAGCACCCGCGAAGCGGGGCGCACGGGAATCTGTTTATCAGCGCCGTTGCGGTGAGTGACACACACATGAAGATTCCAAAATACTGGGCAAAGAGCGATCGATCTATTCAAATCCCCGGCGGGCGCGCCTGGCACCTGGTGTGCTGGCAATGGTCGGACAGCAGCACGGGTGAGGCGCAGCAGCGAGCCAGCGCCCGCATCAGCGAAATCGCGCAGAACTTGCAGGCGCGACCGTTCCTCGACCGCTATTCCTACGGCGACCGCCCGCTCAGAGAGGAGATCATCCAGTCCGTCACCAATTCGTCGGGGCGCGAGGTCGGTGTGGTCACACGCAACGCCTATGGCGCGTTGGTGCTGAACGCCGCCAACGCGATGTTCATCGACATCGACTTCCCGGACGGCGGCGATCAGGCCAACCGCGGCGGCGGTTTAGGGCGGCTGTTCGGCGCGCCGAAAGCGCCGACCCAGGAGGAGCGCGCCACCCAGCAGGTCGTGGCCTGGGCCGCGCAGCGCCCCGACCTCGGCATGCGCATCTACCGCACCTACGGCGGTCTGCGCTGCCTGATCACCAACCAGGTTTTCGACCCGACGAAGAACGAATCCAGCGCCATCCTGGGGTCGCTGAATAGCGATCCGCTGTACATGCGGCTGTGCCAGGTGCAGGAGTGTTACCGCGCGCGCCTTACGCCCAAGCCGTGGCGCTGTGGCGTCAACCTGCCGCCCTCGCGCTATCCGTGGGACAACATAGCGGCGGAGACGCGCTACCGCCAGTGGCAGCAACGCTATGACGGAATGGCCGGCGCCCACGCCGCCTGCCGGCTGATCCGCCAGGTTGGGGCAAACGAAGTCCACCCCGACATCGAGCCGGTGCTGGCGCTGCATGACCAGATCGCCTGCGGCGCGCCCAACCGATCGCTGGCCTGACTGCGCGACGTCACGCATTGTTCCGCTGGACCTCCCAGCCGAAGTATGTGCTGAATACCTCGGTCAAGATGCAGGCTGAGTTGGCGTCGCTCATCGCTATTCTGCGCGTCTGATCGTCCAATATCACGTACAATCGCAGGGTCAGAAACAGGAGGTGACGTATGGAATTGAAATTGGCCTGCGCCGACTATACCTTCCCGTTGCTCACCCACGACCAGGCGCTTAAGCTCGTTGCGCTGCTCGGTTTTCGCTACGTCGATATCGGGCTGTTCGAGGAGCGCTCGCACCTGCAGCCTGCCCATGTCCTGCCGCACCTGGCGGCTTCGGCCAGGGAACTGTCGCAGAAAGTCTCTGACTGCGGGCTGGAGTTCGCCGGCTTTTTCTACCAGGCGGCCACGTTCCAGAGCATGGCGGCCAATCACCCCGACGCGCGCGAGCACCAGCAGGGACGCGAGTTCTTTCTGCGCATGCTCGAATTCACCCTGCGCTGCAACGCCTCGCACCTGACTGGGTTGCCCGGTCTGGAATGGGAGGGCGTGCCATATGAAACCTCGCTGCAGCGCAGCGCGGAGGAGCTGGCCTGGCGCGCTGAGCAGGCCCGCCAGTCGGGCACCACTTTCTCGGTGGAGGCGCACGTCGGTTCGATCGTGCCGACGCCGCAGAAGGCGCTGCAACTGGCGACCATGACGCCGGGACTCACGCTCACGCTGGACTACACCCACTTCGCCAGCCAGGGTTTCCCCGATGACGATGCGGAGCCGCTGCTGCGGCACGCCGCGCATTTCCACGCGCGGGGCGCGCGCAAATCCCGCCTGCAGGCGCCCTTCAAGGAGAACGTGATCGACTACCCGCGCATCGTGCGCACGATGAAACAGATCGACTACCCAGGATTTATTGTCATCGAGTACGTCTGGCAGGACTGGGAGCACAACAACGAGGTGGACAACATCTCCGAGACCGTCATGATGCGCGACCTGATCGAAAAATCGTTTAACAGTTGAGTCCCCAGGGGAAACATTCATGCATGAACTGACATACGCACAGGCTATCAACGAAGGCATCCGCGAGGAGATGCGGCGCGACCCGCGCCTCATGGTGATGGGCGAGGACGTCGGCAAATTCGGCGGCGTCTTCGGCGTCACGCGCGGGTTGTTCGACGAATTCGGCGCGGCGCGCGTGCGCGATT
>JAMCQN010000065.1 GCA_023382055.1 Chloroflexota bacterium | reverse complement strand
TTATGTCAAGCCGTGTTCTATCGCCTATCATTTTATGTCTTATCGTTTCGATGGCGCTTCGATTATCTTGCGTACGCTGATTGATGTGCAGTGGCTGGCGGTGAATGAGTGAGAAACCTCACAGGTCTGCCAGACCTGTGAGGTTTATGTCAAGTCACTGCAATCTATAAGCCTATTATGTTTATGTCATATCGTCTCGGCAGCACCATGATTATCACTACGCACGCTGGCCGATGTACAACGCTGCAGGTGAATGAGTGTGAAACCTCACAGGTCTCGAAGACCTGTGAGGTTTATGTCAAGTCGCTGCAATCTATAAGCCTATTATGTTTATGTCATATCGTCTCGGCAGCGCCATGATTATCTTGCGTACGCTGGTCGATGTGCAACGGCTGCCGGTGAATGCATACGAAACCTCACAGGTCTCGAAGACCTGTGAGGTTTATGTCAAGCCGTGCTCTATCGCCTATCATTTTACGTCTTATCGTCTCGGCAGCGCCATGATTATCACTACGCACGCTGGTCAATGTGCAGTGGCTGGCGGTGAATGAGTGAGAAACCTCACAGGTCTCTGAGACCTGTGAGGTTTATGTCAAGCCGTCACGCGTTAGAATCAGATTACCTATGCCAGCACCCACATCATTACAACCCGGCACGTATTACCACATTTATAACCGTGGCAACAACGGAGAAGACCTGTTTCGTGAAGAGCGCAACTACCGGTATTTCCTCGAACTATACGCATATCATATCGAGCCTGTGGCTTATACCTATGCATATTGCCTTCTGAAAAATCACTTCCATGTTCTGATCAGAGTAAAAACAGAAACTGAGATACAAAGCCAAAGACTATCAACTTTGAAATCGCCCCCAGGCACTCATGCAGCAAATATCCGTGCCTCGCAGCACTTTTCGAATTTATTCAATGCCTACAGTAAGGCTATTAACAAAGCCTACCAGCGAACGGGTAGTCTTTTTCAGGATCGGTTTGGCCGACTCGCCGTAAACCATAACGCCTACTTCACCAGACTGGTATACTACATCCATTACAATCCACAGAAGCATGGCTTCGTCTCTGACTTCCGCGAGTGGCCGTTTTCATCGTACCAAGCGATTTTGTCGAACAAGTCCACGCACATCCGGCGCGCCGAAGTGTTAGCATGGTTCGGCGGCGTTGAGGAACTTGTGACCTCCCACAGTCTAAACGTGTCCGATCAGGATCTCGCGCCTTTGATTGAGGATGACTTCGGTTAAGCGTCAGAAAACCTAACAGGTCTCTGGCGGTGAGTACACCGCTGGGACCCGTGAGGTTTATGTCAAATCACCTCAACAACACCGTAATGATCACCTGAGCCAGCACAATCTTCGCAATCATCGCCACCGGATAGACGGCGGCATAACCGATGTTCGGCAGGTCGTTGCCGGTCTGTTCCAGCGCAAAGCCCAGCACCGCCGGCTGAGTCTGCATCCCGGCCAGCATGCCGATCAACAGCCCCATCGGTATTTTGAGCAGCTTGTAACCCGCCCACAGCATAGCCAGCGCCGTCAGGCAGGTGATGAGCGCGCCCGCGGCGAAGATCACCAACCCGCCGCCCTGCGACAGCGTGCTGACGAAGGCATAACCGGCGCGCGTGCCAACCGCAGCCAGAAAGAGGATCAGCCCGATCTGGCGCAACAACAGATTGGCGCCATACGGCAGGCTCCACACGATCGGGCCGGTGCGCCCCACCGCGCTGAGGATCAGCGCGACGATGAGCGGGCCGCCGGCAAAGCCCAGCTTCAGTGTCACGCCGCCGGGCAGCGGTATGGGCAGGATGCCCAGCAGCAGGCCGAGCGTCAAACCGAGGCTGAAGGTCAGCACGTCGATCTCGCTGATGGCGCGGTAGGAGTCGCCGAAGAAGGCGCTCACCGCATCCATGCGCTGGCGATGGCACACCACGCGCACGCGGTCGCCCGGTTCCAGCACCATATTGCCCTGCGCCAGCATGTCCACATCCCCGCGCCGCACGCGCGTGACGATGGCGCCGAATTGCTGTTGCAGGTTCAGGTCCTTCAGGCGGCGGCCGGCCACGCGCGGATTGGAGACAAAAATGCGGCGCGGCTCGAACTCGCTCACGTCGTATTCCAGGCGTTGCTCGCTGGTCTCCCCCAGGCAGCCGGCCACTTTATCCAGTTCTTCCAGCGCGCCGACCGCGCTGACCAGGTCGCCCGCCTGTAACCGCATCTGCCCGCTGGCAAGCGATAGCTGTTCGCCACGCTTGACGCGCCCGAAGATCACCTCCCACCCGCAACTGCGCGTCAGGGCTTCAATGGTCTGGTTGGCTGCATCCGCCTGCGTGACGAGGATGGTGCGGTTGTGCAACGATTCATTCGACACGCCGTACTCGCGCAGCGCGGCGGCTTCGCCCTTATAGTTCACCTTCCAGACGCGCTGCAATACGTAGATTGCCAGCAGCATGCCGATGACGCCCATCGGATAAGCCACCGAGTAACCGACCACCGGCTCCAGTGCCAACTGATCGGACACGCTCTGCGGCGCGGCGCCCTTGATATATTCCAGCACGGCCGCCAAGGCGGGCGTATTGGTCAGGCTGCCGGTGAACATGCCCGCCGTGAAGGTCGGCTTGATGCCCAGTGCGCCAGCCAGCGCGACGGTCAGCGCCGCCGCGAGCAGCACCACTGCGATGACGAGCAGGTTATCGCGCAGCCCGGCGCGACGGAACGAAGCGACAAAACCGGGGCCGCTGCTCAGTCCCACGGCGTAGACGAATAAAGCCAGCCCCAGCGTGTAGATGATCTCGGGCAGCTTGAGATTCGGGTCGAGCGCCCCCACCGCCAGACCGGCGAACAACACCGCCGAGACGCCCAGGCTGGTGCCGCGAATCTTGATCTGTCCCAGGGGATAACCGATGGCGGTGACGACGAACAACAGCACGAGCGGATTTTCGGTTAAGAGCGCAATCATTAAGAGGGAGTATAGCAAGGCGCGCGCAGGAGCAAGTCTCCTATAATGCGCGTATGAGTGAGACGGGTGACGAGTTGAACCCAAACGGAATGGACCCTATCGGGCCATCCCGCGGCGACCAGGAGCAGGGTCGCCTGAACACATGGCTGCAGCGCGGCAATGAACGGCAGTTCCGCGAGCAGATGACAGCCGGCACACGCCTGCTGCAGGAGCGTAAACCTCGGGAGGCGCTGCCCTTTCTAAAGCGCGCCTATGAAATTCGCGCTGACGATGCCGACGCAGCGCTCAACCTGGCCAGCGCCTATATCCTGCTGGGACGCTACAAGCTGGCGGTGCCAGTGCTGGAGGCGGCGCTCCAACACGCACCGACCAACGCGCGGCTGTGGATTAACCTGGGCGCGGCGTACCTGGGCAACCCCGTGCTGGCGAGCGACGAGCAGCAGCTTAAGGCGATCGGGGCATTTCAACGCGCCCTGCAACACAATCCCTTTGCGCCCAGCGCGGCCTACAATATCGGGCTGATCCACATGGACCGCGGCGAAGTGGCCAAGGCGATTGCGGCATTCCGGCTGGCCGCCAGGTGCGACCCCGGCGATCTGGACGCGAAGCGTCTGTTGATGAAGCTGGAAAACCGCTGAAGGCTTCACAGCCCTGCCTGCTGGGAGGGTCAGCGCGCTTCAGTCTCCACGAAATGAGTCAGCACCGGCCCGGTCTGGCTGCGCACGATTTTGCGCACGCGCATGCCGCGCATGTCGGCGCTGGTGGTGACATTGGCTTGCAGCCAGGGACCGAGTGGCTGTGCGGCGGCGACGCCCAGCACGCCGCCAAACGCAGCATTGGGCAAGCGATCGAACCAGCGCGCCCGCCTGCCGACAAGTAACGAAGCCACAAACGCGACGCTGCCGGCCAGCAGCCCCGCCGCGACCATATTCGTGCCGCAGCCCGGATGAACTGCCAGGCGGCTCTCCCCCGCTTTCATGCGGCGCAGCGCCTCATCGACGGCGCCGGCGATATCCTCGGTAGTCAGGCTGCCGTACAGGTAGAAGCCATTAGCTTGCGAGCGCCCGACCACGCGCAGCGGGTGTACCCGCTCGTTTAAGATATGGATCGTGGCATGTTCGAGGCCGTGATTGCGGCGCGTCTGCAGGATAAGCGGGAACTCAAGAAGATTCATGGTTTCAACGCTGAGTATACTTCACGACCGGGGCCGCAGGGCACACCTGCACGTCAGGACAGAGATAATGGGTATGCGAAATGTCTGACTTCTGCGAGAAGTCAGACATGTACTGGGGAGGGAAACATGAAACTGAATGGGAAAGTGGCGCTGGTAACGGGTTCAGCGCATCGCGTGGGCAAGGCCATTGCGCTCGCGCTGGCGCAGGAAGGCGCGGACATCGTGGTGCATTACGGCGGCAGCGCCGAGGAGGCCCAACAGACGGCCGCGGAGATCGAGGCGCTGGGCCGGCGCACGCTGCTCGCGCAGGCCGACATGGGCAAGTGGGATGAGGCGACAGTGTTGGGCGAGACAGCGCTGGCGCATTTCGGCAAAGTGGATATCCTGATCAACAGCGCGTCGAGTTTTGTCAACGCCGACTACCTCCACACCAGCGAAGCGCAGTACGACCTGGCGATGAACGTCAACGCCAAAGGCCCGTATGTGCTCAGCCAGGTCATCGCCACAGCCATGATCGCCGGCGCCGGCGGCAACATCATCAACATCATCGACGAAGGCGCCTTTTACCCCAGCCGCTCGTACACGGCGCACAGCGTCTCCAAGGCCGCGCTGCTGGCGCTGACCCACTCGCAGACGCTGGCGCTGGGTCCCAAGGTTCGCGTCAACGCCATCTGCCCCGGGCCGATCCTGCAGCCGCCCACCTACAGCGACGAGCGCTGGGAGAATCTGCGCAAAACCAACCCGCTCAACGCGCTGGGAACCGCCGAGCAGGTCGGCGAGATCGTGATCTTCCTGCTCACCGGCCCGCAGTTCATCAACGGCGACACCATCATGCTCGAGGGCGGCCGCATGTGGAAGCGCGAGTTTTAGTGTTTATCCACGAATCTTCACGAATCAACACGAATGAATAAGAAGAACCACGGATCGCTTGATTCATCTATTCGTGTACATTCGCGGATTGCGCTCCGGCGTGAGTACCATACGCTTGTACTCCAGCTTATTCTGAGCGCCGAAATTGATCAGCAAACCTACCTCAAAGCCGGTGGCTTTAAGGTAGTTGATTAACTGAGCTTCTTCGAGGCCGGTCAATCTATCGAGTGCCTTGAGTTCGACAATGATCTTTTCGAACACTACGAGATCGGCCACGTAATACTTCTTAAGTCGGCGTCCCTTATAGACGATCGGAATATTCTGCAGCGCGGAATAGGGGATTGTCCGCTCGGCCAGTTCGATCTCCAGCGCTTCCTGATAGACGGCTTCCAGAAATCCTGGCCCAAGCTCGTTGTATACCGCCATAGCCGCGCCGACGATTGCGTAAACTTCTTCTTTGTAGAGCAGGTCGGCCATATCATCTTCCCTGCGCGTTTATACGCCGATTAGATCTATCCACGAATTTACGCGAATCAACACGAATGTATATTTGGTGATGAAGTGCAGCATCTGCATTGTATTTTCTTATTCGTGCCCATTCGCGAAGATTCGCGGACTAGACTTCTCTTGGATCCGCGATGACGCCGGCGATGGCGCTGGCGGCGACGACGGCGGGGGACGCAAGGTAGATCTCCGCGTCGCGCGTGCCCATGCGGCCACGGAAATTGCGGTTGGCGGTGCTGATAGTCGCCTCGCCCACGGCCGGTACGCCCATATGGTTGCCCATGCACGGCCCGCAGCCCGGCACGCCGATGACCGCGCCGGCTTCGAGCAGGATGGAGATATAACCGCGCGCCGTAGCCTCTTTCAACACCTCCGATGAGGCGGGGATGACCAGGAGCCGCGTGCCCCGCGCGATGCGCTTGCCTTTGATCACTTCGCACGCCGCGGCGATGTCCTCGATGCGCCCGTTGGTGCATGTTCCCAGGAACGCCTGCTGGATGCGCGTGCCTCTGAGTTCGCTCAGCGGCGCGACGTTGTCCACGCGATGCGGTTTTGCGATCATCGGCTCCAGCGTGCTCGCATCATAGGTGTACTCCGCGCGGTAAGTCGCATCGGGGTCGGCGAAGAGGGCCTGAGATTGGAGATTGGAGATTAGAGATTGGTGATTGGATGCGGAGTGTTGAGATTGGAGATTGGAGATTAAGGATTGCCGCGCCTCCTCCAATCTCGAATCTCTACGCTCCGCGTCTAATCTCCTTAACAGCGGGACGCTCAGATATTCGTATACCTTCTCGTCTGGCGGCAGCCAGGCATTCTTCGCGCCGAACTCCGCCATCATGTTGGGGATGACCATGCGGCTCTCCAGGCTCATATTGGTGATGCCGTCGCCGTGAAACTCGACCGAGGCATACAGGCCGCCGTCCGCGCCGAGATCGCCGATCAGCTTCAGGCAGAAATCCTTTGAGGTGGTTCCCGGCGGGAGCCGGCCGTTCAACGTGACCTTGATGCTCTCCGGCACGCGCAGCCACAGTTCGCCGGTCGCCCACAGGGCGGCCACTTCGCTGCGCCCCACGCCTGCCCCGAACGCGCCCATCCAGCCGTAGTGGGTGGTATGGCTGTCCGCGCCGAGAATGAGCTGGCCGGGCAGCACCATGGCCTCCTCGCTCAACACCTGGTGGCAGATGCCGCGCCCCACCTCGAAGAAATTCTGCACGCCCTGTTGTTCGACGAAGGCGCGCACCTCGGCGTGGTTCTGCGCGTGCTGCGTGGTCGGCGCGGGCACGGCGTGATCGAGCGCGATACGCAGGCGCTCGGGGTTTTTCACGCGCTCGATACCGAGCTGCTTGAACAGCCGGTAGATGGCGGCTGTATTGTCGTGACTCAAAATGGCGTCGGGTTGCGCGTCAACAATCTGCCCGGCGCTGACGCTGGCCTGGCCTGAGGCGCGGGCCAGGGCTTTCTCGGCAAATGTCTTTCCCATATATATCATCCCAGGTAGCCATTCTAATGCAGCCCGCACGCATTCTGACGCACCCCCGAGCCGCATCGCGGCTCGTAGAAATTCGCGTATCATTCAGCCAGCAATGACAGCACCGCCAATGACGACGACAACGCAGGCAGCCCCGCTGGACGCGCGCCGCAACATCCTGGTGTATATGGGCGATACGATTGCATTTCTTACCGGGTTATCGTTCATCCCCGCCACCACGGTGCTCGTCGGGCTGGCCAGCCGGCTGACCGGCGACAAGGCGCTCATCGGCACGGTCGCCATGTCGTGGAGCGTCTCGTGGCTGATCCCTCAATTGGTCGCCGCGCGGCTGGTGCACGGCAAACACCGCCAGAAACCCTATCTGGTCATCCCCAGCATCATCGGACGCCAGATGATGCTGGTGTTCGCGCTATGGCTTGTGTTCAGCGGCGCTGCGCCGGCGCTGCTCACGGTATGGGTGCTCATCGCGGCGGTCGTGGTCTTCAATATCTGCGACGCCATCGCGGGCATCTCGTGGTTCGACATGATGAGCCGCAACCTCACGCCCAGACAGCGCGGCCGCACCATCGGCCTGGGGCAGTTGATCGGCTCGATCGCCGGCATCGGCTCCGGCCTGATCGTCGAACGGCTGCTCGCGCCGGGCGGGCTGCCCTTCCCGCTCAACTACGCCGTCATCTTCGTGTGCGCCTGGATCGGTTTCATGGCGTCGCTGGTCATCATCCTGTTCCTGCGCGAAAACCCCATGTCGGAAGAGACGGTGAAGCAGTCGCACGAAGGGTCATTCTTCACGCATATCCGCGAAGCGTTGCGCTCCGACGAAGTCTATCGCCGCCTGCTGCTGTCGCGCATCCTCACCGGACTGGAGAATATGACGGCGGCCTTTTACGTCGTATTCATCACCAACCGCCTGAGCCTGCCCGACTCGGCTATCGGGGTATTCAGCGTGGCCTTCATCGTGGGCGGCATCCTCGGCGTGGCGCTGTTTCGCGTGCTGGCCGAACGCTACGGCGCGCGGCGCGTGATACACGCCGCCACCCTGCTGCAGTTCAGCGCGCCGCTGCTGGCCTGCATCGTCGCCATCTACCCGCCGCTGGCGCAGGCATCTCCCGGCCTGGCCTATGCCATCTTCATCGTCATCCTGGCCAGCAACGGCGCCGTGGGGCGCTCGGCGATCCTGGGCTTCTCCGGCTACACCATCGACCGCGCCCCGGCCCGCCGCCGCGCCATCTACGTCGGCGTATTCAATACTCTGGGCGGCGTGGTGGCGCTGTCGCCCGTCGTCGGTGGATTCTTCCTGGACGCCGTCGCTAGATCGCTGGGCGAATCGACCGGCTACGTGCTGATGTTCGGCGCGGTGGCGCTGTGCGCGGGCATCGGCGCGCTGATCAGCTTCGGGCTGCCCCAGCCGCAGAAGGATGGGGCAATCGTTTAGCTCAATCACCCTTGCGAAGACCTGCGGCCTTCGCAAGGGTTTGCAATAACACTACATCGGGTATAGTGAGCTTCGGCATGATGCACAGGAGTGGCGCCATGCGAACCGAATTCACAAGGCAGTGTGTACTCAGTGATCACCGATATTGAAGCGCCTGTTGACGCCGCCATGAACCCGGCCGGGGCCATCCCAATGGATTCGCGCCGCAACTTCCTGGCCTTCAGCGCGGACATGCTGACCTTTATGACAGGGCTGTCGTTCATCCCGGCCACGATCGTGCTGGTCGGCATGGCCAGCCGGCTCACTGCGGACAAGGCGCTGCTGGGTGTGGTCGCTATGACGGGCAGCGTGGCGTGGTTCCTGCCGCAGATCATCGCGGCGCGCATCGTGCACGGCAAAAAGCATCAGAAAGGCTACCTGGTGGGCGCCAGCCTGATCGGCCGCCAGGCCTATCTGGTTATGGCGATCTGGCTGCTGGCGACCAAAGCGGAGTCGCCCCTGCTGACTGTGGCCGTGCTTATCAGTTGCATCGCCATCTTCCACATCTGCGATTCGCTGGCCGGCGTGGCCTGGTTCGACATGCTCAGCCGGGCGCTGTGAATCACCCCGCGCGGGCGCAGTGTAGCCATCGGCAACCTGATCGGGCTGTTTGGCGGCATCGGCGCCGGGCTCATCGTCGAGCGGGTGCTGTCGCCGAATGGGCTGCCCTTCCCGACCAATTACGCGGTGCTCTTCATCTGTGCGTGGGTCTGCTTCATCGCCTCATTCGTGGCCATCCTCTTTATCAAGGAAACACCGATGTCGGAGGTCGAACACAGCCAGACGGCGGAATCGCACTTCCTGGCCAACCTGCTGGAAGCGGTGAAGACCGACAAAGTGTTCCAGCGCCTGATCCTGGCGCGCATCTTCACCGGCATCGAGATGATGGCTGCCGCGTTTTATGTCGTCTATATCCGCGAGCGTCTGCAATTGCCCGATTCCATCCTGGGCGTCTTCAGTATCGCCTCCGTCGCCGGCGGAATCATGGGGATCGCCTTCTTCGGCTGGCTGGGCGACCGGCTCGGCCCGCGCGGGGTGATTCGGTTCTCGGTGTTGCTGCAGGTATTCGCGCCGGGGCTGGCCCTGGCGGTGGCGGCGCTGCCCGTGCTGACCAGCCAGATGCCCTCCACAGCGGTCGCCTTGTTCATCGCCGTGCTCGCCATCAACGGCGGCGTGGCCCAGGCCGGCATGCTGGGATTCCAGAGCTACCCGCTCGACGCTGCGCCCGAACGCCACCGCGCCATGTACATCGGCGTGCTCAACTCTGTCGGCGGTGTCGTATCGCTCACGCCCGTGCTGGGCGGGCTGACGCTGGATTGGCTTACTGCAAGCGCCTCCAGCGTGCTGGCTTACAGCGTCGTCTTCGGCATCGCCACGCTGTGCGTCGTCGCGGGCTTGATCACCAGCCTCGGTTTGCCCCAACCGGCGCGCAGCAGCTAAACATAATCCCCACACCGTACCGCAGGGCAACTCAGCGCTGATTTGGGTGTTTAGTCTCTAACCGACTATAATCCTTGGAGAGAATTATTTGACAACTAAACCGCATCGCATAGCGGCAGTGGGACGGCGCGGGGAGGTACTGCAACAATAATGACTGTATCAACGGAGAAACGCGTCGATGTTGTGATCCCTGTATACAACGAAGAGCGCGACCTGGGTCCCAGCGTCACGAAGCTGCGTGAGTTCCTGCTAGCCAACTGCCCGTACCGCTGGCGGATTATGGTCGCGGATAACGCATCCAAAGACCGCACGCTGGAGATCGCCAAAGAACTGTCCGCCCGTTTCCCCGACCAGGTGACCTACATTCACCTTGACGCCAAGGGACGCGGCAGGGCGCTTAAGGCCGCCTGGCAGGCATCGGATGCGGATGTGGTGTCGTACATGGATGTGGACCTGTCCACAAACCTGCGCCACTTCATGCCGCTCATCGACCCGTTGATGCAGGGCAAGTACCATGTCGCCACCGGGTCGAGGCTGATGCCTGGCGCGCGCGTCAAGCGCCAGTTCAAGCGCGAAGTGGTATCGCGCATCTACAACCTGATCGTCCTTTTCATGTTCCCCAGGCGCCGGTTTTACGACGCCCAGTGTGGATTCAAGGCCGTCAGCCGCAGAATCGTCCAGGAGCTTATCCCCTACATCGTGGATAACAACTGGTTCTTCGACTCCGAACTGCTGCTGCGCGCTGAGCAGAACGGCTACCGCGTGTGGGAAGTGCCAGTCGAGTGGATCGAGGATATGGACACACGCGTCAAGATCATATCAACCGCCACGGAGGACTTGAAGGGCCTGTGGCGCGTCCGAACAACCAAACAGAAGTGATGTCACCAGGCAAGGAATGAACCCACATGCAAAATAGACGTGTTGTTATCACCGGGATTGGCGCGGTTACCCCTGTCGGGCTGGATATGCCCAGCACCTGGGACGCCTTAATCAACGGCCGATCCGGCGTAGGCCCCATCACCCGCTTCGACTCCAGCATCCTGCCGGTTCATGTCGGATGCGAGGTGAAGAAGTTCGACCCCACCACGGCCGTAGACCCCAAAGAACTCCGCCGCACCGACCTGTTCGAGCAATACGCGCTGGCCGCCGCCAAAGAAGCCCTGCGCAATTCCGGCCTGACCATTACGCCGGAGATCGCCGAGGAGACCGGCGTCGTCATCGGCTCATCCATCGGCGGCCTGCAGTCGCTCCTGCAGCAATATGACATCCTGCGCGAGCAGGGGCCGCGCCGCCTGAACCCGTTCTGCATCCCGATGGTCATGAGCAACGGGGCATCCGGGATGGTGGCGATTGAACTCGGCGCCAAAGGCCCGTCCTACTCGCCGACCTCGGCATGCGCCACCAGCAACGACGCGCTGGGGCAGGCTTCCGAACTGATCCGGCGCGGGGCGGCCAAAGTGGTGTTCGGCGGCGGCAGCGATGCCACCGTGAGCATAATCGGGATCGCCGGTTTCGACCGTCTGGGCGCGCTCAGCCACGACAACGAACTGCCGTCCAAGTCTCCGAAGCCGTTCGACAAGAATCGCCTGGGTGTGGTGATCGGCGAAGGCTCGTGCGTGATGGTGCTGGAGGAGTTGGAGTTTGCGCTGGCGCGTGGGGCCAACATCCTGGCGGAACTGATGGGTTACGGCCAGACCACCGACGCCTTCCACGTCATCGCCCCTGCCGAAGGCGGCGCCGGAGCGGCCCGCGCGATCAAACTGGCGCTGCGCCAGGCTGAACTGCCGCCGGAGAGCGTGAACTACATCAACGCACACGGCACGGCCACGCCGCTGAACGACATCGCTGAGACGCAGGCGATCAAGACTGTGTTCGGAGACGGCGCATATAAAATACCGATCAGCAGCACCAAGAGCATGACCGGGCATATGATGGGCGCAACCGGCGCGCTGGAGGCGGCCGTGTGCATCCATGCCATCCAGCACGGCATCGTCCCGCCTACCATCAACCTGACGGAACCGGATGCGCTGTGCGATCTGGACTACGTGCCGGGCGAGGCGCGCAAGGCGCGCGTCGACGTGGCCGTCAACAACTCATTCGGATTCGGCGGGCATAATGCGGTGGTGGTGTTCAAACGCTTTGATGGTTAGGCATGTTACCGGAGTTTCATAACCAAGACCTGCTGCTGCGCGCGTTGACCCACTCGTCATATGCGAACGAGCACGTAGCCAGTGGCGGTGTACCGCTGGAAGATAACGAACGGCTGGAATTCCTGGGCGACGCCATCCTGGACTTCATCGCCGCCAGGTGGCTGTATAACCGCTACCCCGACCTGGACGAGGGACGCCTGACCAGCCTGCGCGCTGCGCTGGTGCGCGCCAGCACGCTGGCGAAGTTCGCCCGCAGCATCAACCTGGCCGATCATCTGCGCCTGGGCAAGGGCGAGGACGAGAGCGGCGGCCGCCAGCGCGCCAACATCCTGGGCGATACGTTTGAGGCGCTGATGGCTGCCCTGTATCTGGATCAGGGTCTCGATGCCGTCAGCGCTTACTTCGAGCAGATGATCGAGAGTACCGCACAGGCTGTGCTCAACGAGAATCTCGACCGCGACCCTAAGAGCCAGTTGCAGGAGTGGAGCCAGGCCGCGCTGGCGATCACGCCGCGATACAAGGTCGTCTCCGCGGACGGGCCGGATCACGCCAAGACATTCACGGTGGAGGTGTGGCTGGGCGACCAGAGAGCCGCTACCGGCAGCGGCAGCAGCAAACAATTCGCCGAGCAGACCGCAGCCCGCGCCGCGCTGAAGGACATCGCCGGGCAGAGGCGGGCTCCAGACACGCCTGCAAGCGATTAGCCAACGCCAGCGGAGTGAGCCACCGGATGAATCCGGCGTCTGACACACGCTGCGCGGAAACCGGCCAAGGCCGGTTGCCCGCCGTGAACGCGCCTTGGCGCGTTTAGCTTTTGCCAGCCTGTGGTTTCGAACCACAGATCATAAAACAGCAATTCTAAATATGGCTCGGTGAACTGTGGTAATGTCTCGCCCATGATGAGAATGGAGCGAGAGTTATGGCTGAGCCGTTGACGTTCAACCAAGTGC
>JAMCQN010000154.1 GCA_023382055.1 Chloroflexota bacterium | reverse complement strand
AACGCGCCGCGCACACCGTCAACCGTGCCTGTGGTTCGAAACCACAGGCTGGCACCTACGGCGAAACGCGCCCAGGCGCGTTAACCGGCCTTGGCCGGTTTCGCGCAGCGTGTGTCAGACGCCGGATTCATCCGGTGGCGCCCCTACGGCCTGGCGCACACGATCAGTTGCACGTCGTCGACGTACAGGCTCGACGGCAGCGTGCCGTCGGTCGCGCCCTTGAACGACACCCACAACTGCTGGCCCGAATAGGCCGAGGCATAGGGCAGGTCGAGTGACTCGTGCACCCAGATTCCGCGCCCGCTGCTGGTGTTGTCGATCTGCCGCGGCGTCGCGATCTCGACGCCCTGCGCCGTCTCCAGCCCGGCGGTGAAGCGGTCATAGATGATCGTGGTGCTCGTCTCGGTGGTGTCCAGGAAGCGCCAGTAGCTCAGCGTGGCGCTGACGACGCCGGCCGGCATCTGCACCGTCTGCAGCAACTCATTCCAGTAGCTGTTGAGTGAGGGCGAGCCCACCCGGCCGCTCTGCGTTCCCCCGTGGGCGCGCGCGCCGCTGATCAGCGGATCCTGATAGACGGCCGAGGTCGTATTCGCCTCGCCCGTCCACGGGCGGCCGGGCAACGGCGCGTCGAAGTTGCCGTTTTTGACTGCATCAGCGCATTGGATCGTCGGCGATACGGAACCTATCACGAATGGCAGAACGACCGTCCAAGTCAGGGGAGTCGCTGCATCGACGCGGGCTTCCTGGATGCGCGGGCTGTCCGCCACGTAGTGCATGGCCGGCTGATTCGCGGATTTGACTGCGCCTGGCGATGACATGGCTGCGAGCAACGCGACGGTTGCGCCAACAAACGCGGCTATCACAATAAATCGGACCAGGTTACGTCTCACCATGTCACTCCCGCTCATCCACGTACTGCGCTGGCGACGCCCCGAGACGGATTCTGTTGGCGAAATTGGTTACAAGAACCCAGACTCCCGGAATCTCGGAGATTCCGGGAGTCTATGCGCGATCATCGACAACCGAGTGGGATTCGCCAACAGTCAAGATGAGCCTGGCGGCGCACCGCAAGGCATGAAAACAGCCTGCCTATTTTCATATCAGAATCCAGGACGGGGCTGCAAGCAACCCATCGTGCTTAGCGCGCCGCGCACACCAACAACTGCACGTCATCCACGAAGAGCATCGAGGGCGTCCTTGCGCGCGTCGCCCCCTTGAAGGACACCCACAACCCCTGGCTGGAGTAGTTGGAGGCATTCGGCAGGGTCAGCGTGCTCTTGACCCACGCCCCCCGCCCGGCGCTGGTGTTGTCGATCTGCTGCGGCGGCGCGATCTGGATGCCCTGCGCGGTCTCAAGCCCGGCGCTGAACGTATCGTACACCCGCGTCTGCGCGCCCGCCGGTGTATTCAGGAAACGCCAGTAGGTCAGCGTCACGCTCGTGACCCGCTTCGGCAGTTGCACTGTCTGGATGAGTTCGCTCCAGTAATTGCTCAGCGTCGGCGAGCCGATCCTGGCGCTCTGCCTGCCGCCGTGCGCGCGGGCATTGGTGATGAAACTGTCTTTGACCGCATAGGTTCTGGCCGTATTCGCCACGCCCACCCACGGGTGAGCGGGGAGCGGGGCTTCAAAATCGCCGTTCTTCAGCAGGTCCTTGCAGTCGATAATCACTTTCACCTGCTGCGCCGTCTGCGCCGCGCCGACCGGAACCTCGATATCCTGCGTAACCTCGCCGGGGATTGCCGCAGTCGCCGCCGCCGAGACAGGCATGACGGTTGGGCGCGCTGGGACAGGCGGGATGATGATGCGCGCCGCGCCACCCGACGCCAGCGCCTGCGCGCCGAGCAGCAGCACTACCACAAGGCCGCCCGCGGCGGGAATCAGAATCGACCTTAAAGTGTTTCGCATGAGACCCTCACAACTGCCGTCCCGATGTCGCAGGAAACGTAGCGCGTCACGGGCATTGCGTCTTTAACGACACATCGTCGATGAAGAAACTGCTCACGTTGGCCCCGTCGTTGAAACCGGTGAAACTCAACGTGACCGGCTGGCCGGCGTAGCTGGACACGTCGTAGGTGACCGTCTGCAGCATCCACGTGTTGCGCACCACCGCGCTGGTCACGATAAAGGGCGAGCCGATCGCCTGTCCCTGCGCCGAACTGAGCAGCGCGACCATCCGGTCATGCGCGCCGCCGGACGGCTCTGCGCTGACCACCTGCAGCCAGAAGGTCAGCGTGAGTTTCTTCACGCCCGTCGGGACCGTCACGACCTGCGCCAGCGTGTCGGTGTAGTTCAGCACGTTGCCCAGCCAGCCGCCCCACGAACCGGTATGCGGCAAATGGGTGTAGATGAGCGGGTCGTTCTTGTTCGCCGAGTTCGTGGCCGTCCACGGCGTGCCGGGCAGCCCGTTCTCGAAGCCGCCATTCACGATCAGCTCCGCCGGCGTGCAGCCGGGGGGCGTCCCGCCCAGGTGCGCCGAGATGAACGCGGTCGGCCCGACGTAGCCCTGGCCCGGGTAGGGGTAGTTATATGCGTTGGT
>JAMCQN010000113.1 GCA_023382055.1 Chloroflexota bacterium | reverse complement strand
GCGCCTTTGAAACCGACGCCCGCCAACCCCGGCGCTGGCATGCCGCCGCGTATTCGCTGGCGCAGTGGCGGCGCCTGCGCGCGTTTGAACGCCGCGCTGTGTTGTCCGCCAGCGCCACCCTGAGCGTATCGCCCCAGGATGCCGCCATGCTGGCGCGCCTGGACCCGTCCATCCGGCCGCACGTGATCTTCAACGGCATCGACGTGGCGGGTTACGTGGCGAATGAAGAGAACCAGATATCAAACACCGGGCGTCAAATAAAAAACGCCAATCTCCAATCTCTAATCTCTAATCTCCAATCTCCAATCTCTAATCTCCAATCTCTAATCTCCAATCCCCAATCTCTCCCGACGCTTGTGTTTACGGGTAAGATGGATTTCCGGCCCAATGTGGATGCTATGATGTGGTTTGGTCGCGAGGTGCTCCCGCTGGTCAAACAGGCGTTTCCGCTGACGCGCCTGCTCATTGTGGGGCAGCGCCCCAGCCCGCGTCTGGACGCATTGCGCGCTGATTCGGCTATCACCGTCACGGGCGCGGTTGATGACGTGCGGCCTTATATCGCCCAGGCCACGGTGTATATCGCTCCGCTGCGCGTGGGCGGCGGCACGCGTTTCAAGCTGTTGGAAGCTATGGCTATGCGCCGGCCGATTGTGAGCACAACCCTGGGCTGCGAAGGCTTCGACGTCACGTCGGGACGGGAGTTGCTGATCGGCGACACGCCGGCGGATTTCGCGGATGCCGTCATCCAGCTGCTGGGTGATGCGGCTCTGCGGAATGCCCTGGCGCGGCGCGCCTATGACTTTGTGGCAGCGACCTATGACTGGCGCGTGATCGTGCCGAAACTGGAAAGCATCTATCGAAAACTGTTGAGCTGAAGAGAGGTAATAAGGATATGAGCTACGACCTGACCGGCAAAATCGTCTTGGTAACCGGCGCCAGCAGCGGGATCGGCGAGGCGTGTGCGCGCGCGTTTGCCGATGCGGGCGCGAAGTTGATCCTGGCTGCGCGCCGCATGGGGAAGTTGCAGGCGCTTGCCGCAGAGTTGAACACGCCCACGCATCTGATCGAACTCGACGTGCGCGACCAGCCTGCCGTTGAACGAGCCATCAACGGGCTGCCCGCGGAATGGCAGGCCATTGATATACTGCTGAACAACGCAGGCCTGAGCCGCGCGCTCACCAAGCTGCACGAGTACGACATCAGCGACATCGAAGAGATGGTGGATACCAACGTCAAGGGGCTGCTGTACGTGACGCGCGCGGTGACGCCGGGCATGGTGGCGCGCCAGCGCGGCCACATCATCAACATCGGCTCGATCGCCGGCCACGCGACCTACCCGAACGGGGCGGTGTATTGTGCGACAAAGGCGGCCGTGAAATCAATCAACGAAGGCCTGAAGCTGGACCTGAACGGCACGCCAATCCGCGTGTCGTCGGTGGACCCCGGCCTGGTGGAGACGGAGTTCAGCATCGTGCGCTTCCACGGCGATGAGGGACGGGCGAAAAAGGTCTACGACGGCATGCGCCCGCTGACCGGCGCCGATGTGGCGGATGCGGTGCTGTTCTGCGCCACGCGCCCCGCGCATGTCAACATCAACGATGTGGTCATGATGCCGGTGGCGCAATCATCGGCCGGTCTGGTGTATCGCCAGCCGCTGCCGGGGATTTCCTGACGCGCCGACCGGGTCAACCGGGCTGGCGCAAGGCCAGCCCCTACACCACTGGCGCAAGGCCAGCCCCTACACCACTGGCGCAAGGCCAGCCCCTACATCCGGTTGCGGCGTCGTAGGGGCGAACCTTGCGTTCGCCCCGATTGCGTTCGTCTAATCCATCGACCGGCGCAGCCGCCACAGCAGGCCGGCGGGGTAACCGATCATTTTCGCGACGTCGCCCACCACACGGATCAGCGGCGCCAGCAGCGCGGCGCGGATTTTCTCACCACGCGGCAGGTCGCCCCAGTTATGAAGCAGCCGGCGGCAGGGCGCGCGCAGGTAGACGCCCGCGCCTGCGATCAATAGCAGACCGAACAGGGCGCGCACGATGGCGTCCTGCGCCGCCCCCACGCCGGCCAGCAGCGCCGGCAGCGCGATCAGGTAGGTAGCATAGCGCGCCAGATGGCGTCTCAACCACAGGTTGGCCTTGCCGTCGCCGCGCGCATACAGGTAGTACTGTTTGAAAAACGAGCGCAGCGATGAGCGCGGCCTGAAGTAGACCAGCGCGTCCGGGGCGAAGGCGCACTGGCCGAACGCCGCGCGCAGGTTGAAGTCGAAGATCAGGTCTTCGCAGTAATCCAGCCACTCGGGGTATCCCCCGGCTTTCTCCCAGGCGGTTTTGAGGAACGCCACTGACCGCGATGACGGCAGGAACCTGGCCGGGTCGATGTCCTCCAGCGCCGGCAGGACGGTCGCGCTCATGGCGACCTCAAAGGTGCTGTGCGGGTCGGGCAGGAAAAAACCGCCCACCCAGGCCGGCTGGCGCGGACCCGCGAACGCTTTCGTGATGCGCTCCAGCCAATGAGGGTCGATGCGCACGCCGGCGTCGGTGCAGGCGATGACCGGATGAGCGGCGGCTGCGATGGCGAGGTTGCGTCCCTGCGAGATGTTTGCGCCGGGCGATTCGATGACGCGCAACGGTAAGCGCCGCTCAGCGTGCAGCAACGCAACCGTGTCGTCGCGGCTGCCGCCGTCGCAGACGATCACCTCATCGGGCGGGCGCGTCTGCGCGGCCAGCGAGTCGAGCAGGCGGGGCAACGCGGCTGCTTCGTTTAAGACGGTGAAGATGACCGTGACCGCTGCGTCATCGCTCATGGGGATGCGCGAAAGTGATTTGTCCGCCGCGCATATCGCTGATGAGCGCCAGCGATTCAACGGGCACATTCAACGCTTTCAACGCATGGCGCCCGCCCTCAAAGGTCTTCTCGATCAGCGCGCCCACGCCGACGACTTCCGCGCCGGCGGCTTTGGCGATGCGAGCCAGCGCGAGGATGGTCTGGCCGGTGGCCAGGAAATCGTCGATGATCAGTACGCGCTCGCCCGCCTGCAGATATTCGGGCGATGCCATGATTTCGACGTCGCGTTTCTTCGTGTGCGACGGCGCGGTGGTCAGGAAGACCGTGTCGGGCATGGTCACCGGCTTGGTTTTGCGGGCATACACAATCGGGATGTTGAGCGCCAGCCCGGTCGTCAAGGCCGGCGCGATGCCGCTGATCTCGGCAGTCAGAATTTTTGTGGGATGGGTATCCGCAAACAGGCGGGCGAATTCCTGCCCGCAGGCCATCATCAGCGCGGGATCAACCTGATGGTTCACAAACGAGTCGACTTTTAATATTCCCTGACCCAGATTGCGGCCTTCCGCGACGATGCGTTGTTCCAGTGCTTCCATAATCACATTATAGGCGAATCAGTATCCGCACAGGCCCTTTGGCAGACGGCAAACAGGCAATTAATGGGTAAAGAGTAATCATTTAAGGGTATTTTCAGCAATTCGTCATATTATTGCTTCCCTCAACCAAATCTTAGGTATAATGTCTATAATCTTACGCCGAAGGAAACACACCTAAGTATGGAGAGCCGAGAAGTCCCCGGAAATGATCAGCCCACTGAATCCAAAGGGGACGATAATTTTGCAGCTTCGCTGGGCGATTATCTCGCACGCAGCGAGCGTTATGATCCGCCTAAGAAGAACCAACTCGTGTCGGGTCGAATCGCAACGGTCAACGATCGTGAGATCCTGATTGACCTGGGGGCGAAGTCCGAGGGAATCGTTGTCGGCAAGGAAATGGAAGCCCTGCCCAGAGATTTCCGCGCCACCCTGGAAGTTGGTCAAGAGGTCTACGCTTATGTGATCTCACCCGAAGACCGCAATGGCAACGTCGTTCTGTCGCTGGCGAAAGCCATCAACGAGCGCGATTGGCGCACCGCCGAGGAATTGTTCCAGAAGCAGGATGCGCTGGAGAGCCACATCGCCGGGTTCAACAAAGGCGGCGTCATTGTCAAGGTCGGGCGGTTGCGCGGCTTTGTGCCCGCTTCTCAGTTGAGCCTGTCTCATCAGCGCATGATGGGTGACGACAGCCAGCCGCCCGAGCAGCGCTACCAGAAACTCGTCGGTCAGCCGACCTATGTCAAGGTCATCGAGATCGACCGCGAGCGCAATCGCCTGATCCTGAGCGAGCGGGCCGCCTCAAAAGAGGCCAGGGCTGCCCAGAAGGACAAGCTGCTCAGCGAAATCGATATCGATTCCATCGTGGAAGGTGAGGTCAGCAGCGTCAAGGACTTCGGTGTGTTTGTCGATCTGGGCGGGGCTGATGGGATGATTCACCTGTCGGAATTGTCGTATCAGCGCGTAAAGCACCCGAGCGAGGTGGTCAGGGAAGGGGACCACGTCAAGGTCAAAGTCATCAGCGTGGACCGCGAAAGCGGTCGCATCGGCCTGAGCCTGAAGTCGCTGCAGACCGACCCGTGGTCCGATCTCGACAAGCGCTATCGCCCGGGGCAACTGGTGGAAGCTGAGGTCATCAAGATTCATCCCAAGCACGGCGCGTTTGCGCGGCTGAAGGATGACGAGGCGATCGAGGGCCTGATTCCGCTGTCGGAATTGAGCGACAAGATGGTCGCCAATCCGCGTGAAATACTGAAGGAAGGCCAGATCGTCACCTTGCGCGTGATGCGCGTGGAACCCGAGCAGAAGCGCATTGCGCTGAGCCTGAAGCGCGTCAGTTGGGCCGAGTACGCCGATCTGGACTGGCAGTCCGAATTGCCCGCGGGCGAGGTAGCCGCGGCTTCAGAAGACAGTGTTGAGGAGCCCAAGGAGTAATCAGGCGCCTTCACAGCCAATTGAATATCTGAAATGGCGGTGCTCCGGGCGATACTGGGGCTCCGCCTTTTCGTTTTCCTCATTGGAGTGTCTGGGTTATGCTCATGTAGTTCTAACGTGTCGCCGTTAAAACAACTGTAAGGTACCCCGGATGTCGCCCCATAGCAGCTATTCCGTGTGGTTAAGGATAGGGTTGGGTCGTTATATGGTGGTGTATGATAAATCTGTGCGTGGACAAAGGCGTAAGATGAATATAGCTTCCCAGCAATGGAAAGGGCCTTTGCCCGACGAAGTAAAGAGAGGTACGCTGTGGCGAACAAACTAGAGCGATTTACGCAACGAGCGAGGCGGGTGCTGACCCTGGCGCAGGAGGAAGCCGAACGCCTCTCGCATAATTATATCGGCACTGAACACCTGTTGCTGGGTCTGATTCGAGAGGAAAACGGCGTGGCCGGCCGGGTCCTGCGCGACCTGGGCGCCAAACCAGAGCGGGTAGCCGAAATGGTCGAACGCATGACCGGCGCCGGGCGTCGCGCCCCGGCGGGCAAGCTGGACCTGACCCCGCGCACCAAGCAGGTGATTGAATACGCCGTCGATGAGGCTCGCAAGTTGGGCCACAGTTACATCGGAACCGAGCATCTGCTGCTGGGATTGATCCGGCAGGGTGACGGGGTGGCCATCGACGTGATGCGGCAGCTTGGCTTGACGACCGAGCGGATTCGCCGCGAGACCCTGCGCGCCGTGCAGCAGGAACAGCCGGAAACCGGCAAGCCCGCTGGCGTTGCGCCTTCTCCGCAGAAGAAGGAGCGCGCGAAGACCCCCGCCCTCGACCAGTTAGCCACCGATCTGACGGCGCTGGCCGAACAGGGCAAACTCGACCCCGTCATCGGCCGGCAGACCGAAATCGAGCGCGTCATCCAGATTCTGTCGCGCCGCACCAAGAACAACCCGGCGCTGATCGGCGAGCCCGGCGTGGGCAAAACGGCCATCGTGGAAGGGCTGGCGCAGCGCATCGTGGAAGGCCAGACGCCCGAACCGCTGCTGAACAAGCGCGTGATGCAACTGGATGTCGGTTCGCTGGTGGCGGGAACCATGTACCGCGGCCAGTTTGAAGAGCGCCTGAAGAAAGTGATCGAGGAAGTCAAGTCCAGCGACACCATCCTTTTTATCGACGAAGTGCATATGCTCGTCGGCGCGGGCGCGGCGGGCAGCAGCGTCGACGCCGCCAACATCCTGAAGCCGGCTCTGGCGCGCGGTGAACTGCAGTGCATCGGCGCGACCACGTTGAACGAATACCGCAAGCACATCGAGAGCGATGCCGCGCTGGAGCGGCGCTTCCAGCCGGTCTACGTCGACGAGCCGACGCCCGATCAGACCATCGAGATTCTCAAAGGCGTCAAGGGGGCCTACGAAGCCCATCACAAGCTGCGCATCTCGCAGGACGCGGTGATAGCCGCCGTGCAGTTGTCCTCGCGCTATGTGCCGGATCGCTTCCTGCCCGATAAGGCCATCGACCTGATCGATGAAACCGCCGCGCGCGTGCGCATGTATAAGTCGCCGCAGTCGGTGAACCTGCAGCGCGCCTTCCGCGAGTTGCGCGTAGTGCAGAAAGAGCGCAATGAGGCGATGGAGCAGGCGCGCTATGACGACGCCGCCGCCCTGCGCGAGCGTGAGCGCGTTGCGCTGGAGGAAATCGAGTCGCTGCGCGCCAACTTCGATCCCCAGACGGAAGGGCCGGAAGTCAGCCCCGAGGACATCGCCGAGGTGGTGTCGATGTGGACGGGCGTCCCGGTCACCCGCATCGCCGGCACCGAGAGCGAGCGCCTGCTGCACCTTGAAGAGGCGTTGCACGAGCGCATTGTCGGGCAGGAAGAGGCGATCACGTTTATCAGCAAGGCCGTGCGCCGCTCTCGCGTGGGTCTGAAAGACCCGCGCCGCCCTATGGGCTCGTTCATCTTCCTGGGCCCCACCGGCGTCGGCAAGACCGAGCTGGCCAAGGCGCTGGCCGAGTTTCTGTTCGGCAGCGAAGATGCGCTGCTGGTGCTCGACATGAGCGAGTTCATGGAGCGCCACACCGTCAGCCGCCTGGTCGGCGCGCCGCCCGGATACGTGGGCTACGACGACGCAGGCCAGTTGACCGAGACGGTGCGCCGCCGCCCGTACACCATCGTGGTGTTCGACGAAATCGAGAAGGCGCATCCGGAGGTCTTCAACATGCTGTTGCAGATCATGGAAGAGGGCCGCCTGACGGACGCGCGCGGCCGCAAGGTGGATTTCCGCAACACCTGCATCATCATGACCTCCAACGTGGGCGCGGAGATGATCAAGCGCGAGGCACGCCTGGGCTTTGCGACGCAGAAGGACGAGAACAAAGACGCGGAGCGCCAGTTCACCGAGATCAAGGATAAACTGCTGGCGCAGTTGAAGCGGCTGTTCCGCCCCGAGTTCCTCAACCGCGTGGACGCGACGATCGTGTTCCATCCGCTGACGCGCGAGAACATCGGTCAGATTGTGACGCTGGAGCTGAACAAGGTGCAGAAGCGCCTTGCCGATCACAACATCAAGATCGAGGTGACGGAGCCGGCCAAGGATTACCTGGCCACTAAGGGGTACGACGCGGATTACGGCGCGCGCCCGCTGCGCCGCGTCATCCAGAGCGAAGTGGAGGACATCCTGTCGGACGGGCTGCTGTCCGGCAAGTTCCTCGACAACTGCAAAATCCTGATCGGTCTGGCTGAAGGGAAACTGGACTTCGTCATGGTCGAAGAAGTGAAAGGCTCCACAGAGAATGTGGAGATCAAGCCGGTGGTGCAGGAAGGCGAGGGCGGCGAAGAAAACTCCGACAACCCGCTGTTCGAGCAATTGCTGCAGGGCTGACCGAAATCTCGGTTGGTGATGTGCGATGTAAACCTCACAGGCCTCCAAGGCCTGTGAGGTTTTTTGTCGCGCTGAATGCTGGGAAATTGACGTACATGCGCACTGTCCGAGGGCAGACACACGGGCCGAAGGTCCCGTACGTCAAGATAGGCGTAGGGGCTGGCCTGTGTGCCAGCCCTTACCGTGGACGGGGCAGACACGCAGGCCGAAGGGCCCGTACGTCAAGATAGGCGTATGGGCTGGCCTGTGTGCCAGCCCTTACCGTAGACGGGGCAGACACGCAGGCCGAAGGGCCAGTACGTCAGGATAGGCGTAGGGGCTAGCCTGTGTGCCGGCCCTTGCCGTAGATGGGGCAGACACGCAGGCCGAAGGGCCCGTACGTCAAGATAGGCGTAGGGGCTGGCCTGTGTGCCAGCCCAGCTATTTCACGCTCTCCTATCGCATCGCCGGCAGGATGACGCGGAAGAGCAGGTGCGCGTCCAGCGCGATGAAGGCGACAAGCAGCCCCGCCCACAACCATTGCTCGATGCGCACCCTGCGCGAGAAGATGAAATGCCAGCCCAGCGCCAGCGCCGTCCCAATGGGGATCAGGCCGGAATACAGGTAGCGACCCTGGTGCTGGACGAATTGCAGGTTGTACCAGATGAAACCGAGCAGCGCGCCGAGCGCCAGCAGCGCCAGCATATCCAGCGCCAGCGTCTGTTCGCGCGTGAGCACCAGGAATGGCGAATAAATGCTGGCGCCGGTGCTGGTGGTCGTCTTGCCCTTCAGACGCCTGCTCGCCGACAATCCGTGCAGCCACCAGGCCAGGTAAAGGCCAGTCGAGATCACCGTGACGGCGAGGAACAGGAGATAGAAACGCCGGTCGAGCACGATGCTCATCCAGCCGAACTGCCCCCAGAATGACTGGAACGTGAACTGGCCCATGCGGCTCAACAGGCCGCCCCAGCCGTACAGCGCGATCCACTCGGCTGTGGTGGGCTGCCCGGCCACGACCAGGTTATGCCGCTGCAGCCCCAGTAGATCGGTGCCGCCGTACACCTGCAGGCCGTGAATCCACCACGGCAGGCCGATGGCGCCGCTCACCAGTATAACGACTGCCAGCGCCTTGATGGTCTGGCCGAGCGGCTGCCTGCGGTAGCCGCTGATGAATACGGCAAACAGGGCGATCGGCAGCGCGAGATAGGCCGTCACCTTAGTCAGAAACGCCAGCCCGACTACGACGGAGAGCAGGAGGAGCAGAGGAACAGAGGAGCGGGGGAGATCAGGAGCGTGACTGCGGTTGATGTACAGGACGCACAGCAATACGGTGAGCGCGATGAGCGCCTCCGCCAGCGAGTCATTGTCGAAGCCGGACATCATATACAGATGCTGCGGCAGCAGGGCGACAAACGCCGTCGCGAACGCCGCGATCTGCGGATGCGTGGGAAAGATCGCGCGCACGGCCAGGTAAGAGAACAGCACCATGAACCCGCCGATCAGCAGCGAGAACAACCGCAGCGGGATGAGCGCGCCGTGGAACAGCAGGAATACCGGCGCGGCCAGCGTGTAAAACAGCGGCGGCTGATGGTCCTCGTATTGCACCGCATCGAGCGAGATAATGGGGCGCGCGTCGGGCGGCGCGATCTGGTTGCTGATGAGGTCCTGATTGTAGTCGCCCATTTGCAGGACCGGATACGCGCCGGTCTGCGCCAATTGCCGCACGTAGTTGTAATGAGCCGGCTCGTCGGGCACCTGCCACGGCGGGATGAGCACGGCGAATAAACCGCCCAGGACGAAGTAGACGGCGAGGATCGCGATGAGAGGCCATTCAAACATGCGTGTGCGGACGACGGGTATGTGTGTCATTGCTAATCAGTTGTTAGAGAGCGAGGCGATAGTTCGAATTATGGGCGAAGTGATTCCTTAGTTCCCCACGATTTCATTCAGGCCGTCAATGACCTGATCCAGTTCTTCAAGAGGCACTTGCCCCGCCCTGGCGGCCAGGCGCTCAGCCGAAAGCGTGCGTATCTGACTGATCTTTACCCATGAACGCCGGGGTAATTTTGCAGAATGAATCTCCAAAGTCAGTGGGAAGCCGGCCGCTGGTTCCTGGCTGGTAATAGCGACTGCTATTACGGTCCCGGATCGATCATTGAAGACATCATGGCTGATGATGAGCACTGGCCCTATACCGGCCTGCTCGTGACCGCGCACTGGGTTCAAATCTGCCCACCAGATGTCGCCTCTCAATATTCGGGCCATTTCGCCAATTCCAATTCGATCCCTTCTTCGGCCGTGGCTTGTTCAACATGAGGATTGAGTTTGGCGCATTCGAACGCCAGGCGGTTGTGGCGAAGTTGCGCTAGTTTATCGTGCAACGCGTCTTGAACCGCTTTGCTGCGATTTGCAAAAACATGCGATGCTACCAGTTGATCCAACTGCTCCAGTAGCTCGGTATCAATAGTCACGGCGACCTTTGTTTTTGCCATATCTCATCCGATTCCCGGTATGATGAATCATCATACCACAGCGTGGCACGGTTTGTCTATATGTCCAGGTTTTCAATGTCGCTGCCGGTCAGTTTCTGAGCGAGAAATTCGTAAAGATCGACTGGAATGTGCTCCCTGATCTGGTCAAGACTGGCGTATATCTCCATGCGTTGCTCGTGGGGCGTCGTTGCGCCTCTGGTCGGAGCTATATCGACATGCAGAACCAGGTTGCCTTTTGGGGTTTGATAGATGTCATATTTTTCATTGGCCGGGCTTTCTGTTCCTTCTACTGCCGGCAGCGAATCAATGTCGCGTGTGCCGACAAATTCCTTGCCATCACGCCTGTTCAGAATGATGACTGATCTTCTCTTGCGGCGTTTGTCATTGACCAGGAAGGCTGTTGCCAGCAGACGTCCCGTAAAACGCTTGCGCGTGAAGATAGCGTTACCCACCTCAAGGTCGATGCTGTGGAATCCTTGTGTACGCTCCTCCAGTTGCTGGGTGAAATGGCGCAATGCCTGGGCGATCGTTGCTGACAGATTGCGACCCGTTAAGGTCTGTGCGCGCTTGTAGACGGGCTCATCTTCATCCGAGACGTAGATGGTTTTATTTGGCATATAACCTCCAGGAAAGCCAACCGAACGAATATGAGTATATTATACGTATACTTATATGTCAAGCCTTATTACTGCAAATCGTTGCTGATGAACGGGTATCAAAGTCTGCCTAAGTTGCAGTGCAGTGTGCTACTATCTGCCCTGACTGTGTTCGATAACAGTAAAGGAATAGTGACTGATCATGCCATTGAAACTGCGCCCCGAAACCGCGCTGACGTTTGACGATGTGCTGCTGGCGCCCCGCCGGTCCTCCATCCGTTCGCGACAGGCTGTCAATACGCATACCAGGTTCAGCCGCAACATCACGCTGGCGGCGCCGATCGTCTCTGCGAATATGGATACCGTGACCGAGTTCGATATGGCGCGCGCGCTGGCGCGCCTGGGCGGCATCGGCGTCATCCACCGCTTCATGACCGTCGAGCGGCAGGCCGCCGAGGTGCAGCGCGTCAAGCGCACCGAGGGCTTCATGGTCGAGCGCCCGTACAACCTGCCCGCGTCGGCCAGCGTGCAGGACGCGCGCGACCGCATGGACGAGCATCATATTGGCGGTCTGGTAGTGGTGAGCGAGCGCGATGAGGTGCTGGGTCTGGTCACCGCGCGCGATCTGATGTTCGAGCGCAACCCCAATCGGCCGGTGACCGATGTGATGACCCCGCGCGCGAAACTGGTGACGGTTGACACAGGTACGTCCATGGAACAGGCGCGCGACATCCTGCACGAGCACCGCATCGAGAAGCTGCCCGTGCTGGATTCACATGGCCGCTTGGAGGGGCTGATCACTGCGGCGGATATCGCCAAACAGGAGCACTGGCCCGATGCCACCAAGGACAGCCGCGGCCGCCTGCGCGTGGCCGCCGCCGTCGGTGTTCGCTTGAGCGACATAGAACGCGCGGCGGCTTGTGTGGAAGCGGGCGTGGATGCGCTGGTGGTGGACATCGCGCACGGGCATTCGGACCTGGCGCTGAATATGGTGCGCGCGCTGAAAGCGCGTTTTCCGGGGGTGGATATCGTGGGCGGCAACGTGGCGTCCGCCGATGGCGTGCGCGACATGGTGGAAGCGGGCGCGGATGCGGTGAAAGTGGGCGTGGGCGCCGGTTCGATCTGCATCACGCGCATCGTGACCGGATTCGGCGTGCCGCAACTCAGCGCCATCGCGGAGTGCGCCGATGCGGGGCAGGAGTTGGGCGTGCCGATCATCGCTGACGGCGGCATCCGCGCCTCCGGCGACATCACCAAGGCGCTGGCGGCCGGCGCCAGCACGGTGATGCTGGGCAGCCTGCTGGCCGGCGCCGACGAAAGCCCGGGCACCAATGTGGTGCGCAACGGGCAGCGCTTCAAGGTCGTGCGTGGCATGGCGTCGCTGACGGCGAATATCGACCGGCAGGAGATCGAACTGGGCCACGAAGTGGACGACGAGGACTGGGAGCGCGTGGTCGCCGAAGGCGTTGAGGCGATGGTGCCGATGCGCGGGCCGGTCAAGGATATCGTGTACCAGTTGGTGGGCGGCCTGCGCTCCGGCCTCAGTTACGCGGGTGCGACCAGCATTGCGGAGTTGTGGGCCAACGCGGAGTTCGTGCGCATCACGTCCGCCGGCAAAGCCGAGAGCGGCGCGCATGACGTGCAGACGAGCTGAGTAGCTATCCCAGCGGACGTCCCCGCTGGCGGACAAGTAGCGGTGAAGCATTTCCTCCCAGGCACTCTTTGCATCAGTCTTAAAGGAAATGCTTCACCCCTACATTTGGGGCGTCAGCGTGATGACAGGGATGCGGCGCTGCAACCCGCGCTGATATTGCAGGAACTGCGGATTCTGGCGCGTGACCAGATCCCACAGGCGGTCATACTCCTTGCCCTGTGTCTGGCGCGCCCTCACCTGGATGGTCTGATCCTTTACCTGGATCGTGGCGCGCTGCTGCTGCAGCAGGTTGCGGAACCAGTGCGGCTGGTCTTTCTCGCCCCAGTTGGAGGCGACCACGATATAGATGGCGGCGTCGCGGTAGTAGGACAGCGGTGTGGTATAGGCCCTGCCCGAACTGCGCCCGACGGTGTGCAGCAGCAGCACGTTCTGTTGGCGCAACCGCGCGCCCAGCCGCCCCTTCGAGATGCGATACAGGAATACGTTCAAGTGCGGGAAGTACTTTGTGAAAATGCTCAAGTCAGGTGCTCCACGAATATCGGCGTTATTGAGTGTTGAAAATGGCCTGTATCACCGCGCGGCGAGGCGAAGCTTGGCTAGAAGAGATGATTGTACTATTGTGTTAAGTGCTAGGTATCAGACGGGTGCGACACAGAATTTTGCGAGGGGTGACAAACCGGGGTGTGATGAGTTGGGCTTGATGGAGTGAGGGTGGCGAGGTAGAGTAGCAGTATGAAACAGGACTTTGACCAGAGTTGGAGCGTTGCGA
>JAMCQN010000001.1 GCA_023382055.1 Chloroflexota bacterium | reverse complement strand
ATCTGTGCTTGCAGCTTCGCCAAGCGCCGTTCCGTCTCGCTTTCGATCTCGTACATTGTCGCCCGCGGATGCGCCAGTCGCCATTCTTTCATCCCACTGGCTATTTCGGCCATCGCAACGCTCCAACCCTGGTCAAAGTCCTGTTTCATACTGCTACTCTACCTCGCCACCCTCACTCCATCAAGCCCAACTCATCACACCCCGGTTTGTCACCCCTTGCAAATTTCTGTGTCGCACCCTTTTTTATGCGCGATAATGACCCGCATTCAGGCACTGACACAATTACGTTTATGAGCCAATCGATATCGCAAATCATCGTGACGACACACGGCAGCCTTGCACAGGCGCTGGGGCAGACGCTGGAACTGATCGCTGGCCCGCAGCCTGCAATCGCCTACCTGCCGCTTGCGTTCGGCGATGATGTGCAGGTCTATAAGACGCAGATAGCTGCCGCAATAACACCCGACCGAGCAACTTTGATCATGGTGGACCTGCCGGGTGGAACGCCCTGGAACGTCGCTGTCAGTGTGGCTAACGAGATCGCCGGTGTGCGGGTCGTGAGCGGCGTCAATCTCTCCATGCTGCTGGAAGTCTGTTTATCGCGCCAGGGTCTGGCTATCGATCAGTTGACGCGTATAGCCGAGGAGACAGGACGGGAAGCCATTCGGGTCTATGGGTAACCATCGGCTTGGCATTCTGGCTGATACCCACAACAACGCTACGAATCTCTCTGCCGCGTTGGATATCTTTCGCGCTAATGAGATCGATCAACTGATCCATTGCGGTGATGTCACCAGCCCGCTCATGCTTGAGCATCTCAGCGGCTTCGAAGTGTGGCTGGTCAGGGGTAACAACGATTATGACTGGTCCGGGTTCAGATCTGAGGCGCGCAGGTTGGGCAACATTCACTATTGCGGCAAAGATGCCGGACTCGAATTCGCCCGTCACCGGGTAGCCGTCTGCCATGGAGACGATGAAAGCCTGGTCAGCGTTCTGGTGCAATCAGGTCTATATGAGTGGGTATTCCGCGGTCACTCACACCGGCATGAGGTTGAAATAACAGGTCATACGCGCCTGCTCAACCCCGGCGCACTGGGAGGCCGGCATCCCCACGGTGAAGAGCGGTCGGTCGCTGTGGTTGATCTGGATGAAGCGCGCTCGCACTTTATAACGCTTGACGGCGTCAAACATCCGGGTCCCCGCGTTTAACCTCGCGGCCTTTACCGGCCTGCCGGCTCGCCGCGCCGACGTAACCCATTTCCTGCAGTTCTTCCATCAATCGTGCCGCGCGCGGGTAGCCGATACGCAGCTTGCGTTGCAGCAGCGAAGTGCTGGGATTGCCGCTGGTCTTGATGATGTCGAGCGCGCGTTTGACCAATTCATCGTCGCTATCCTCATCGCTGCCCGAACCTGCGCGCGATGATCCGCCGGCGCCCTTGCCGCCGCTGTTGATCAATCGTTCGGCAGCCATCTCGGCAACTGTCGTGTCCCAGGGCGTTTCCAACTCAGGTTTCCGGTTGGCGACGTACGCTTCTTCCTGCGGCGCGTCCCGCTCAGGTTCGGCTGCCTGCTGGCGGCTCTTTTCGACCTCCATTTCCTTCTTCCACCAGCCGATGAGCGTCTCGACCTCCTTTTCGCTCACGTGACAACCCTGCAGGCGGGTGGGATGCCCGACCTCCGGGTTGAGAAACAGCATGTCGCCCCGCCCCAGCAGAGATTCCGCCCCTACCTGGTCAAGAATGACGCGTGAATCAGTGGATGAGGCGACGGAGAACGAGATACGCGCCGGAAAGTTCGCTTTGATCAAACCGGTCACGACATCGACACTGGGGCGCTGCGTCGCTACAACCATATGGATACCGGTGGCGCGCGCCATCTGAGCCAGCCGGCAGATTGTTTTTTCCGTCTCAATCGGCGATTGCAGCATCAGGTCCGCCAACTCGTCGATGAGGACGACAATGCGCGGCAATGTGACGTCGCCGTGCCGTTGCGCGGACTCATTGAAGTCGGCCAGGTTGCGGGCGCCCACCTCCGCAAACTGCTTGTAGCGTGTGTCCATTTCCTTGGTCACCCAGCGCAGCACACCGGGGATACGCTCCATGTCGCTCTCCGGTTTGCCGATGATGTGGGGCAACCCTGTGAAGCGGGTGAGTTCGACCATCTTGGGGTCGATGAGCACCAGCTTTAAGTCCTCGGGCCGGTTCTGCATACACAGACACACGGCGATGGCGCTGATGCACACGCTTTTACCGGAGCCGGTGGTACCGGCGATCAAGAGATGGGGCATGCGAGCGAGGTCGGCAGATACAGCAGCGCCGGATACGTCGCGTCCCAGCGCAATAGCCAGCGGCGACTTGCTGCGCAAAGCCTGGAAACTCTCGCCTTCGACAACCGTGCGCAAATCGACCAGTCCGATGTCAACATTCGGCACCTCAAGGCCCACCAGTCCGCGGCCCGGTATCGGCGCCTCGATACGGATTGAGGAAGCCTCCAGCGCCAGAGCAAAGTCATTCTGCAGTGAAGCGATCTGGCCGACGCGGATTTTCTGGAGGCGTTTCTCGCCGCCGGGTCCGGTGCGGTCAAGGTAACCCGGCTCGATGCCATACTGGGTCACGGTTGGGCCGCGCCGTATTTCGACCACCTTGCCGGCCAAACCGAACTGAGCCAGGGTCGTCTCAATGATATCGGCCTGCCGTTTGACATCGGCGTCGTTGTTTTTGACGTCCTTTATCGCCTTCAATAACGAGATGGGCGGCAGCGCTTCTTCGTGCGGCGGCGGCTTGCGCGTTTTTTGCGGAACCGGCGCAGGCTTGGCCTTGGGTTCAGACGTTTTGATAATCGTCGGGCTTGATTTAACGATTGGCGGAGCAAGCGGGGTTCCTGCTTTGGTTCGTTCGCGTCCAGGCTTAATGCGGGTTGTAGCCGGCTCAACGAAGGCGTGTTCATCCGATGCGCCGGCAGGCGCGCCGGCGGTCTGGGATGTCAGGGGTAAAGCTGCCTGCTCAAGCGCCGATGCCCCCGGCTCAACCTGAACAGCGGATTTACGCTGGCCGGCGCCTAGAAGCGGTCGGAAAGCGATAAATGAGCAGATGACCAGCAACACCAACCAGATGCCGATCGAAAGCAAACGGGCGATGCCGGCATCCGAGCCTAAGGCCAGCCAAACCAGTTTTGCGAGCACCCAGCCAACAGCGCCACCGCCGCTGCCGGCTTGAGAGAGCGCATAGCCATCTGCGCCGAGAGCGAGCGAGTGGATTAAAGCCAGCAACGCCAGGAAGGCGATCTCCGCAGCAATAATCTGGATCAGTCGATTGGCGTCAAATCGAATGGCTACATTCAAAATCAACGGCAGGCTCAGAAGGACAAAGAGCAGGCACAGCACAAACGCGCCTACACCAAATGAGTGCTGCAACAGATTGGACCAGGCGGAAATGATGCCGCCGGCATTCCAACCCACCAGGGTGAAGAACGTGATGATGCCCGTTGCGGCCAGCAGCAATCCGGCAGCATCACGCCACCACGTGCGGCTGCTGGAAAAGAGTTTCATCAACCGCAATGGCAGAGGAATTGGTTCGCGAGGTTCACTCATAGTGAGCAGGAAATCCGTTATCGAAATTATGAGCCGCGCAGATATCCGGCTTCCACTGGAAGCCGGATATCGACCGGGATAGCCACCTTATTCAGTCCTATCAGGTTATATGGGTTTGCGGTCGCGCTATGTCGGCGATGGGGGGTTGACGTTGCGCAAGCTTAATGCCAACCGGTGCAGGCTGCCGTCCACGCCGATCACGCGCCCCGTGACCATTTCCCCTTCCCGCACGATATTCCGTGGATGCAGGAAGTTGCCTTCGGCCAACTCACTGACGTGGATGAGCCCTTCCAGGTCGTCTTCTACTTTGACAAAGACGCCGAAATCGACCACATTGGTCACGATACCTTTCACGATCTGGCCGACATGATAGCGCTGTTCAATGCCGTGCCATGGATCCTGTTTCGTGCGCTTCAGACTGAGCGCGACGCGTCCTTCATCGGGGTCAACGCTCATCACGTAGACCTGCACGGGCTGCCCGATGCTTAACACGTCGCGCGGATGCCCTACGCGGCTCCACGAGATTTCGCTGACGTGCACGAGGCCCTCATATCCTCCCAGATCGACAAACGCGCCGAAGGCCGTCAAATTGGTTACTCGTCCGTGCCGCGTCTCGCCCGCCCGAATCTCGCGCAGCAGCGACGGCGGTTCGGCATCGATTTCCTCGGTAACGGCGCGCTCGGAAAACACGATCCTGTCGCGTTCAGGGTCCAATTCAATGACGCGTGTGAGAATCTGCTGACCGACCTGTTGAGCCAGCGTAGTACGCCTGGCGGGTTCATCCATCTCCGGCGATATGATCGCCAGATGAGACGAAGGAATAAAGCCGCGCAGCGTGTGATATCGAACAATCAGGCCGCCTCGATTGCACCCGATCGCTTCCACTTCAAGCGTCGTCCCGCGATCCATCGCTTCATGCAGGAGCTCCCACATTTCCGCCGTAGGCGGTTCCGGGGGTTTCATGTTCGATTCTGTTCTGGGGAAGCGCGATGACATTCCCGGAGTTTCGGGCATGGACTCCGTGCGTTTTTCCGTTTCTTGCCAGTGATTCCCGTTGACAGCATTCACTACAGAAGAGGGACGCTCGGCGTCCCAGGCTTCCACATCTTCAAGCAGCGATTGCCAGTAGCCATTGTCGAGTTCCAAGTCCTCAGGCGGGTAGTCCATTCCAACCTAGCTCCTTTTGTTGTTTCATCGAGTTTGCCATGTGTGTTCGCCCTCAGCAGTGCAAGCCGTAGTTCCAGCCGCATAGCTGAACGTGTTCAGTATGAACGATTATAATTCGTCGGCCAACATTGCGCACCGATGGACTAGAAGCGGTGTTCATACCTTAGGCAATAGTCAGAAAGTCAGATAAAGCTATTCGGGCGGGTATTGGCTCGGCGTTCGAACGGTTTGCTCTGTGACGCAAAACGATACTCAATTTCATCTCTTGCAATAGAAAAGGAACGATACGATGGACAATCAGTCTGAAGCCAGCAATGAGGTCAAAACTAGGAGCGGCAAGAAAGTGCGCGTGGCGATCATTGGCGCGGGAAACTGCGCCAGTGCTTTAGTGCAGGGCGTGCAATATTATCGCAATGCCAAAGACACCGACCGGGTGCCCGGTTTGATGCACGTGCGCCTGGGTGGATATCACGTCAGCGATATCGAGTTCACCGCCGCGTTTGATATCGATTCAAATAAAGTCGGCAAAGATCTCAGCGAAGCGATATTTACTGCGCCCAATAACACGATCAAATTCTCCGACGTGCCCTACATGGGCTGCTGCGTTTATCGCGGCATGACCCATGATGGGCTGGGCAAGTATCTTTCGCGCATCATCAAAAAGGCGCCGGGGGAGACCGCCGATATCGTAAAAATTCTCAAAGACACACAGACGGATGTGGTCATAAATTACCTGCCCGTAGGCAGCGAACAGGCCACCAAGTGGTATGTGGAGCAGATTCTACAGGCGGGCTGCGGCCTGGTTAACTGTATCCCCGTCTTCATCGCGCGCGAGCACTACTGGCAACGCCGTTTCGAAGAGGCAGGTTCCCTGGTAATCGGCGACGACATCAAGAGCCAGGTCGGCGCGACGATCACTCACCGCATGCTGGCGCATCTATTTGTCGATCGCGGCGTGCGCGTCGATCGCACTTACCAGTTGAACTTCGGCGGCAACACGGACTTCATGAATATGCTCGAACGCGAACGACTGGAGTCCAAGAAAATCAGCAAGACGAACTCGGTGACTTCCCAGATACCGTATGAGATGAATCCGGACAATGTCCATGTCGGTCCAAGCGACTATGTGCCGTGGTTAACCGACCGCAAGTTCTGCTACATACGCATGGAAGGCACAACTTTCGGCGATGTGCCATTGCTGGCTGAACTCAAGTTGGAAGTGTGGGACAGCCCTAACAGCGCAGGCGTTGTGATCGATGCGGTGCGCTGCGCCAAGATCGGCATGGATCGCGGCTTGACGGGCGCGCTGGTCGCGCCATCGTCTTACTTTATGAAGTCGCCGCCCGAGCAGTTTATCGACGACGAAGCGCACGCGAAAGTGGAAGCCTTTATCAAGGGCGAATAAACAGTCAGCAGGAATGGAGAGCGCTGTGTATCGCGCTCTCCATTCGATTCTGGCTACCCAATATGGAAGCATGGGCGCGTAAACACACGCGCTTTATCCTTGACCCGGTCGTCAGCGCCCTTGCCAGAACCGGCATATCTCCCAACGCTTTGACGTTTCTGGGCCTCCTCATCAACGTCGTGGCTGGGATACTGATCGGCCTCGGACAGGTCATATGGGGCGGCGTCGTCATGACGTTTATCGGAATGCCGTTTGATGCGATCGACGGCGCCCTGGCGCGCGCCACACAGAAACAGAGCAGATTTGGGGCCTTCTTCGACTCGACACTCGACCGGGTCGCGGAGGCGGCCCTGCTCATCGGGCTGGCTGCGCTCTTTATACAGCGCGCCGACGCCCTCTCCGTGCTGGTCGCGTTTGCCGCCATGGTGGGTTCCTTCATGGTGAGTTATACGCGTGCGCGTGCGGAGGGGCTTGACATCGAGTGCAAGGTCGGTCTGTTCAGCCGGCTTGGCCGCTTCCTGCTGCTGGCGGTCGGCCTGCTGTTGAACCAGCCGGTGATCACGGTCTGGCTGTTGGCCATTCTCAGCACGACGACGGCGATTCAGCGTGTCGTACACGTTTATAACCAGACGCGTACCTGAGGGTGTGCGCTACGCATCCATTTCCTGTTTCAAACGGTCGAGAACCGCAGTCGGCGTTGGATCGATGTCCGACATCACGGCGGCGTAGTAGCTGACCCAGTCCCCGTATTGCACCAGTGAGAATAACTGTGCCAGCGCGCTACCGCCGCGCGCGCGGATGGTGTCCTGGTTGATGCCCGCCTCAAGCATCAGCCGGGTGGTCAGGTCGTACCGCGCTGCGACGCGCGGATGATCGGCGTTACAGCGCAGTTGGATTACGATGCTGCGCCGCCATATCTGATCGTCATGCTCATACCCGACAATCGTGTTGTGGTCGAGCTCCGGCATCTCGTCGCAAGCCGCCAGCATTTTTGCGTTTTCATTGAGGACGCTCTTCCAGCGCTGCGCGACCGGTGCCAGTAGACCCGATCCGTAGATGATGGGCAGGCGTTGAACCACCTGTCCGGCCATGCGCTTGGCTGGATTGCGCGCAGTGGGCGAGTCGATGCCGAGTTTCCGCGCGCCATCACGCAGTACCGCGACAGTCTCATCCACGTCGTTCGCCGGGTCAGGAATGACTTTCAACGCCGCGAGGATAGCGATGACCGGTAAGCTGAGCCAGGCGACGGCCTCTCTGGGTGTATGTTCCGCGACAAAGCGGAAGCAAGGGACCTGCCGGTCGCGGGCGAGTTCAGCCAGCCTGCCGCCGGTTGTCAGCGCAATCACACGGCACTGGCGGGTCATGGCGGTTTCACAGGCGCTGAGGGTTTCCTCGGTATCGCCCGACTTGGATGAAGCAATCACCAACGTATCGGGGCCGGTCGCGTAGGCGGGCAGATCGTAGTTTCGCCAAACGATGATTGGCGCGGAGGCAACGGACAGACAGGTCGCCTGCGCAAATGCCGCTCCTATTGCCGACCCGCCCATTGCTGCAATGATGATCCTCTGGATACTGTACTCGCCCAGTGTACTCGCGAATAATCGTGCCGAGTGATAAGCGCTGCCGACCTGGTCCGGCAAACCGGCGAGACGCAGATGCATCTCCGCCTTGTCCACACGGTTGTATATGGCGGGTTGATCCAGGTCATTCATCGAGGCGCTCAGATAAACTTCTCAATCTTGGAGTTGGTGATGAGGCGATTCATCCACTGTTCCACGGCGGCCTGCTGGACATAGGCCATATCATCCGGTGTCAGCGCCATAGTCTGGCGGTCCACGACTTTGATGATGTGATATCCAATGGGACTATGGACGATGGGGCTCAACTGGCCCGGGCTCAACTTGAATGCGGCATCTTCGACTTCCGACCAGACCACGGCGCCCGTGCCGTGCGTAAACCAGCCGAGGTCGCCGCCATCGGCTCGCGTGCTGTCATCAATCGAAATCGATAGCGCGAGGGCTGAAAACTTAGTCCCGTTTTTGAGACGCGCCAGAGCATTCTGCGCTTCGGCCTGGGTCGCCACCACAATGTGATAGGCGTGCACATAATCCGCTGTGCGCGGCAATTGCTCGACGATACGGTCGCGCATCATATCGGCAAGCAATTCGTTGCGTATAGAGTCGCGCAGGTCCTGTTCGGTTTGTTTGTTGTGGGCCAGCCATTGGTCGAACTGATCGCGACCGCCGCGAATCTGGACCAGTGATGCGATTTCCTCGTCGATCTGCTTGTCCGTCACCGTAATATTGTTGCGTTGGGCTTCCTGTGCGATGACCATACGGTCGATCAGCGCCGATAACACGCTGTCCTGAAGTTGCGCTGCAAGAGCCTTGCCATCTGCGCTCTGCGGGTCCGGTGAAGCGGGGTCAGCAGCCAGGTAGCGCGCCATCTCGGCATTGAACTGCGCCAGCGTGATATCCTGCCCGTTGACACGCGCAGCTAACCCGGCTGTGCTGGGTTTTTCCGTCGGGCTGGGAGTCAAGGTGGGCATGGAATTGACAATGACCGGCGTGGTAGTCCCGCTGATCGTCGCCTGGATCTCCGGGCTGGGCGTCACTGTTCCGCCGACGAAATCAGATGCGGATCGCGCGCTATCTGCAGAACAGGCGGATAGCAGTAAAGCGACGACCGCCAGCGGCAATACGAGTGTGCGTAATGCGCGGTTCGTAAAATGTTCCATATTGTGCTTGTCAACTGCCCGGGCGGCGCTACTCCACTTCGTCCCAGTTTTTACCGATGGCCACGTCCGCGCGCAGCTTTACGCTCAACGGATAGGCATTTTCCATTTCGTCCTTAACCAGCCCGCTGATCACTTCGACTTCATTAGTGGGGCATTCGAGGACAAGTTCGTCATGCACCTGCAGCATGAGTTTGGCCTGGTAGCCGCCCTGCTGCATGGCGCGATAGGTCTTGATCATAGCTATTTTCATGATATCGGCGGCTGAGCCCTGTACGGGGTGATTGATTGCTTCGCGTTCCGCCCGCCGCCGGGATTGATCGTTCATGCGTGTGTCGCTCCCCTGCAGCTCGGGGAAGTAACGCCGTCTGCCTAACACGGTTTCCACGTAACCGACTTGAACCGCTTTCTGTTTTGTTTCATCGAGCCAGGCGCGCACGCGCGGGAAGCGCTCGAAATACTTGCGGATGAAATCCAGCGCTTCAGTTTGCGACATGCCGGTGCTCTGCGCCAGCGCAAATGCGCCCATGCCATACGCGATGCCGAAATTGATGCGCTTGGCGAAGCTGCGCTGCATGGCAGACACTTCCTTGAGAGGCGTGTCGTAGATAGCGGCGGCGGTAGTGGCGTGAATATCCTCGCCGCGAGCGAAAGCGGCCTTGAGTGTGGTGTCATCGGCCAGGTGCGCCAGGATGCGCAGTTCGACCTGTGAGTAGTCGGCGCTGATCAGGCGCCAGCCCTTGCGCGGGATGAAGGCTTTGCGCACCCGCCTGCCGATCTCCGATTTGATCGGGATGTTCTGCAGGTTTGGATTGGATGACGACAATCGGCCGGTTACCGCGCCGGCCTGGTTGTAATCGGTGTGCAACCGGCCCGTATTCGGGTTGATCAACGCCGGCAGCGCATCCACATAGGTGCCTTTCAGTTTGCTTAGTTCACGGTGCTGCAGAATGAGCGGTATGATCGCATGTTTATCCTGCAATGTCTCCAGTACGTCGGCGGCGGTTGAGAAAGCGCCGCCGGCGGTCTTGCGGAGACCTTGTGTTGGCAGTTGCAGCCGGCCAAACAAAACATCGGACAATTGTTGTGTGGAGTTGATGTTGAAAACGGTCCCGGCGCTGTTATAGATATCCCGCTCCAGGCCGTGCATTTTCTCGGTTATCTCGATCGATAGCGACGCCAGATACTTCACGTCCAGCGCCACGCCGGTCATCTCCATGTCGATCAGCACATGGATGAGCGGCAATTCAACCTCGTGGAACAATCGTTCCTGGTTGCGCTGGCGCAGGATGGGTTCCAGCAGCGCGGCCAGGCGCCAGGTCGCATCGGCGTCGGCGGAGGCATAAGGCGCCACGCGCTCCACCGGAACGTCCCGCATGGTGATCTGGTTCCTGCCCTTGCCGATCAACTCGTCGATGTGGGTCATCTGCCAGCCGAGATAGGAGAATGCCAGTTGCTTGAGGCCCAGCGACGGGCTGCCGGGATCGCACAGGAACTGCGCGACCATCGTGTCGAACACGGGTTTATCGACGGTAATGCCAACGCCTTGCAGCACTTCCAGGTCGAATTTGGCGTTGTGCGCCATCAGTTGGGTATCGCTGCGCCGCAGGGCGCGCGCAAGCGGCTCCATTTTGATCGACGTCGGGTCGATGTGATAGACGCCATCGCTGTGCGGTCTGGTGTCGCAAGGCACATACCAGGCTTCGCCTTCGCGGTAGGTGAGTGAGACGCCGACCAGTTCAGAACGCAGCGGGTCCGGGCTGGTCGTTTCCGTATCGAACGCAATGCGATCCGCCTGGTTCAAGCCCTCGAGCAATTCCTTGTACGATTCATCGCTATCCACCAGACGGGTGTGTGTCGGTACGTTGCCCGGAACAGGGACAGGCGTCTGTGCGCTGGTGAGCGTCGTTTTGGCGCTCACGGGTTGCAGATCGCTGCCGGCAAACAGGCCAAGTTGGCCGCCGGACTCGGTACGCTCCGTGTCTCCCTGAGCTGCCTCCGCCTCGCGCTGCGCGACGGGGATGCGCCGGATCAGGCTACTGAACTCCAACTCGCGAAACAGGTTCAATGTACGGCGGTAATCGACCTCGGCTTTGCAGGATTCCCATTCCACCTCAATCGGGACATTCGTGCGAATGGTGACGAGGTCGCGGCTGAGATAGGCAATATCCTTATTCTCCTCGAGAGCCGTTTTGGCCCGTTTCGGCATGACTTCATCCAGATGATCGTATATCGCGTCAAGCGAACCATACTGCTGCAATAATGCCTGAGCCGTCTTCTCGCCGATGCCCTTCACGCCCGGCACGTTATCGGAAGTGTCGCCGATAAGCGCTTTATAGTCGATCATCTGGTCGGTGCGAATCCCGTAGCGTGCAAGCACTTCGGCTTCATCGTAGACAATGGTGTCGTCGAACGAGCGCCCGGATGTCAGGACCGTGATGTGGGGTTGCACCAACTGGAGCGCGTCGCGATCTCCGGTCACCAGGATGACATCCATACCCTCGGCGCTGCCGCGCATGGAAAGCGTGCCGAGGACGTCATCAGCCTCGTAGTTCTCGGCGGTAAAGATGGGCACGCCCAGCGCTGTCACCACTTGCTGGATGCGTTTCATCTGTGAGATCAACTCATCCGGCATTTTAGCGCGCGTGCCCTTGTATGCGGGGAAAAGCTCATCGCGGAAAGTTTTGCCGACATCGAATGCGACGGCAATGTAATCCGGCTGCTCCTGCTTCCAGACCTTCAGCAGCATGTTCGTGAAGAAGTACACGGCGCCCGTCAGTTCGTCGCTTCCATCCGGGTGCTTGACAGAGAAAGTCTGCGTGCGCGCCGATGCGAAAAAGGCGCGATATGCCAGTGAGTGCCCATCGATCAATATCAGCTTGGGGCGGGTGGCTGAGATTCTCTGACTCATAAACCAATATTACTTCACGTCTGCCCAACGGCGCAACGATACAATATACGGCATGTCAAATCCACCAGGCGCGCGCAACGCACAGCATTTACTGCTTGCTTCCTGGCTGGTTGCGTCGGCTGATGCGCCGCCTCAACCGGATGCAGGCGTCCTGGTAGAGGGTGATCGAGTGATAGAGACGGGCGCTAGCGCCGACCTGCGATCCCGCTACCCGAATACACCCGTCATAGAATTCAACGGGAAGGCCTTATCGCCGGGTTTTATCGATTCGCACCGGCATTGTTACGGTGTTCTCGCGCACGGCATCCCTGCAGAGAATGCGCCCGAAGACTTCTGGGCGTTCCTGAACGATTTCTGGTGGGGCCGAATCGAAGACCGGCTGGACCATGAACATTTGCGCGCCGCGATGAACCTGGCGTGCTACGACATGATCTACAGCGGCATTACCACGTTTTTCGACTGCCTGGAGGCTCCGAATGCATTGCCCGGCGGCCTGCACGCGCAAGGCGAAATCGTGCGGCGCTGGGGATTGCGCGGGATGCTCTGCTTCGAGGCTACTGAGCGGGTCAGCCGTGAAAACGGCGAGATGGGTTTGCGCGAGAACGTGGAGTTTATCGAGGCCTGCCGTCGTGCAGCACACGCCGGGACAGGGGGCGATACGGCGCGGCGGGAACCGCTTGTGTCCGGCGCAATGTGCCACCATACGACGTTCACATGCAGCGATGAGTTTATTTGCCGCGCCCATACGCTGGCGCGCGAGCATGAGACGCTGTTGCACTTCCACTGTTCAGAAGGCGCTTACGAGCCGGAACAGTGCCTTAAGAAGTACGGTCAGCGCACGATTGAACACTACGATGCGCTGGGGATTCTGGACGAAACTACCATGGCTTCGCAGTGCGTGCAGTTGACACCGCATGAGGTGGATATCGTTGGCAGTCATGGCATCAAGGTGACCACCATGCCCTTGTCCAATTGCGAAGTGGGCGGCGGTTTTGCTCCTGTGCCGGAAATGCAGAAGGCAGGCGCAACCGTTGGCCTCGGAACGGATGGGTATGTGGCTGACTTCTTTGCCACGTTGCGCGGCGCTTTCCTGTTGCACAAGGCGCGCCTGCTCGATCCGCGCGCCATGCCGGCGAAAACCGTCTGGCGTATGGCTACGGCCGAGGGCGCCCGCGCGATGGGACTGGCTAATGTCGGCGCAATCCGGCCAGGCGCAAGCGCCGATATCATCGCGATCGATCTGGATACTCCGACGCCCATCACTGCGCACAATCTGCTGGATCAGCTCATCCTGTGGCGCGATGCCAACCACGTCGATAGTGTCATGTGCGCCGGGCGCTGGCTCAAGCGACACCATGAAGTGCTTGGCGCTGATCCCGCCGCGTTGCGCGCTAAAACACGCGAGGCGGCGACCCGGTTATGGGGCGGGTGACCTCTCGGTTGGACCGGAGCGCGTATCCTGACCTGCTACATTGCCCATACTGAGTACCCGGCTGCCGAATACCTGAATGCTGAGGTCGGCCAGAATCATCAACCAGAGATTCTGTGTCGCCAGGTAAAGAAAGGCGCTGCAGAGCAGACAGGCCAACCGCAATACAAGCCGCTGGCGCGATTCGATCGAATGGAGCCAGCCGCCACCCAACGGATGCGCGAACCACTCTATCAGAACCGCTGCCGTCCCGATCACGACACCCCAGTATGGGTCATTCAGCAGTAATGCCGGCGCATTGCGATAAAAGACCCAGTGCGCCTCGTTGTACACGGCGTCGCGGATTGCCTGCGCTCCGGTGGCCCACGGCTTACCGCGCGGACTCGTCTTCCCGATAATCCTTAGAAGCAGAACGATTCCGGTTACAGCCACTACGACGACGCCAAAACCGCGTACCCAGTTGGCGAAGGTGAAGCCAGCCACATGATCTGGATTCGCCAGGTCGGTGCCCAGCGCCATGAGGTCGACGCCGGTTGCGCCGCTGATCAGTGCGACAAAGGGAATGCCGACCATGAACAGGAAAAGCAACGTCTCGCGCACGATCACGCCATAGGGTGACTGGTCAACGTTACGGATCAGACGCCCGTCTCTATAACGATAGGCAGCAATCACACCAGCCGTACCGGTTATAAGCGACAAAACCGTTATCAACAGCAGCATCAGGGAGTCACTGGTTGTGAGCATCTAGATCATCCCGCCGGCTGCGGCGAGTATACCGACCACGACAGCCGCGATAAGTATAAGGGTTGGTTTCACCTCAAGCTTCTTTACCAGCATGTAACACAACAGCACCAATCCCAACTGTGCGCCGGCGTTGAACAGCAGGTTTGGTAATGCACTGCCGGCTGTTACAGGCAAACCGATGACTGACCGCATGGCTGACAGGACGCCGAGCATGAAAGCGCCGGCCAGCTCCGCGATCGCCACCCAACGCTTCAGCGTCTGATTCGATAGTATCGCAACAATCGCGGATCGCCCCATTTCATAACCCGCAGAAAACGATGCGATGGAAATAGCGAGCATCAGCGGGCAGATGATAGCCAGGTAAGCCAGAACACCGGCGATAGACCACGTACCGCCGGCGGGGGCAAGGCTCATGGACAGGCCGATTGACAGGATCAAAGGCAGAATAGCGCCCTGTGAGACCGTGTCGCCAAATCCCGATATGGCGCCCATCAGAGCTTGTTTCGTTGCGACGATTGTCTCCGCTGCGGTCAGGCCGGCGGCATGCTCTTCTTCAAGTTTTAGAGCAACGCCAACTACCGCAGAGCCCCAGTTTGGCTCCACATTGAAGAATGCCAGGTGTCGTCGCAAGGCGCTCGCGCGCTCCTGCGGACTGCGATACAGCCTTTGGATGGCCGGCGCAAGTGCAGCCGCCAACCCGCTGCCCTGCAGGCGTTCGTAGCTGTAACTCGAATGAGAGAAGAATTGCCACAGGATGAACGACAAGGCGCCGGATCGTTTGCGCAACAGGCCAACCAGCGCGCCGGTTTTCGCCAGATCACTGGCTGCCAGCAGCACCAGGACCGCGAAAACGTACAGGCCGATATCCGCCTGTGTCAATGCGTATAGTGCAAAACCGCCCAGGAACGCGAGTATGCCGCGCCCTTTGAAGACAAACTTCATCGCCAGCGAGATACCGAGCGCCGCCGCCAGGCTGGTTCCGGCCAGACCAATGCCGCGCAGGATAAACGAAGGCGCCAGGCTGACACCAGCATTCACAAGGGGCGGAACCACCAGGGCGAGGATAGCAGCCGCGGGCAGGGTAATCGCGAGCAGAAGCGCCTGGGCGGGCGCGATATGCCACCACACGATTGCGCGCGTGTCGCCCTGTTCAGCTTCCTGATCGATCCTTCTCACGATGCGATTGTCCAGAGCCATGCGCAGCGATAACAGCGGAAATCCGAGATTGCCCAGTAGAACACCCGCCAGCACGCCAAGACCGATCGCCTGGGTCGCATCGGGAACGGCAGCCGAGATGGTGACAGTGGCGCCGAGGATACCCGCAAGTGCGGCATCGCCAATCCCAAGGGTACCCCCAACGGACATGTAACCGAGATAGAGCACGTTGATCAGCGCGCCGACCTGCGCGCCGCGCACCGGATCGCCAAGGATGACCCCCACCAGCAGGCCATTCACCAGCGGGCGCCAGGTGGTGAAATAGCCCAGCCCGGCCAGGAACGAGGTATTCGCCGCAAAATAAACCAGACCAACCAGCAGTGCCTGCGCCAATGTGATCGTCATGGCTGACCTATGATGCGCCGTTTCTCGTCGGACGGGATCATCTGCAGATAGATATCGACGCCCTTCTGCCGCAGTTGTTCCAGCAAATGCATTTCCGCCGGAGAAGCTGCAATGCTGCGCCAGAGCGCCTTTCGACCGGGCGTCATGCCGATCCCGCCGACATTCAGAGCGCGGAACGGATATCCGGCATGGAGCTGGACGGCGGATGCAACGGTTTTTATCAGGACAAGCGTGCGGCTCGCATCGGTCTCGATCGACGGCAGCAGCGCCGCAGCGTCCCGGATGTCGGCGATAGTGAGTTTGACAGCCGGGGGCATCGCCAGTTGCATGATTTGACGGCTGAATGAATCTGCCACGACGGCATCGTCCGCAACGAGGATGTGGTTTACAGACAAGGTGCGCGTCCAGACCGCCATCACCTGACCGTGGATGAGTCTGTCGTCAATGCGGATAAGGCTGATCATGTGGAAAACCGGAAAGGCAGGCGCGCTATACCGCACGCGCCTGCCCTTCATTGTGTGGTCTCTACAGGACTTGAACCTGTGACCTCACGGATGTGAACCGTGCGCTCTAACCAACTGAGCCAAGAGACCGATAAGGGCAATTATACGCGACCAGCCGGGGCTTGCAAGGGCGTTATGACAGTTCCCTCAGGACCGCATGGAACGGTAAACCGCTACCGTCTCGGAGGCAACCTGCCGCATCGAGTAATGCGCCATGACACGAGCGCGCCCACGCAACGCCAGACCTTCCCGCAGCGCGGGCTGGTTGAACAACTGCATAATACAGTCGCGCAGACCAGCCACGTCGTCCTCGTCGAAAATAAGCCCGGCATCAGCGATGACATTGGGGATCTCCCCGCAACGCGAGCCGATAACGGGAATGCCGCAAGCCATCGCCTCGATCAGCACACGGCCGAATTGCTCTTTCCAGTTGGGTTGCGACCGCGAAGGCAGGACCAGCACATCCAGGTTGGAATATACATCCGGCATCTGCGCGGAGGGAACCGGCGGGAGAAAGCGAACGCGTTCGCCGATGTGCAGCTTCTCCGCAACCATGTGCAGCGGCTCTGCCTGATCTCCAGCGCCGACGATGACCGCGTGTATCTGTTCGGGCAGCCCAGCCAGCGCCTGCAGAATCACATCGATTCCTTTTTCCCTGACCAGCCTGCCGGCGTACCCGATGGTGAAGGGTGTGTTTCCATCACCCTTTTTCGTGCGGGTTTTCGGCAGGAACACCTCCGTATCGACGCCGAACTGCGGAATGACAGGCGCATCACTCTGGTAGCCTTTGGCGCGCATCACAGTCCGGGCCGAGGCGCTGCCTGCGATCAAGCTATCGACGTGCGCCAGTACATAATGTTCCATCCATCGAAAGGGTGGCGGGTATTGCCGCAGGATATTCTGCCAACTGAATACGACGGTCTTGGCATGGCATGCCTGAGCCGCGCGCAGCGCCAGGTACGTAGCGAGGTTGTAAGGTTCTTCGTCGATGTGCAGAATATCGGGTCGCAAGCGCGCCAACTCGCGCGCCAGTGCGGGGTAGTAATGCAGATGGAAGCTGCCGTTCATCCGCAACGGCAGCACGCGTAAATCGTAGCCATCGGTGTACAGCCTCTCAAGCCGGTCATATCGTTTACCGGTGCGCCATGCGGGTGGTACGAGGACTGTGAGTTCGATATCGTTATTTTCAGCGATCAATTCGCACTTGCGCTGGTATGCCCCAACAACCAGCGCCTTGGAGAGCAGTGTCACGCGCATAGGCTTTGCATTGTACGGCAGGCGGCCTGCTAGAATTCACAGCGGATGTCTCATAACCTCAAGCGCTGGCTCGACTGGCTGCCGCTGATCCTGATTGTCGCGTTTGGCGCTTATCTGCGCCTCTATCGGATCGGCGCCCTGCCTCCAGGGCTTTACCGGGACGAAGCCTATGACGCGCTGGATGGCCTGAATATACTGCGCGGCCATCTGGCTGTTTTCTTTGTGTCCAACAACGGCCGGGAAGGGCTTTTTATGTATCTGTTAGCCGCAGGCATCGCCATTTTGGGGCGGACGCCTGAAGCGATACGGATTGTCTCTGCGCTAGCCGGCACATTGACCATCGTCGCAATTTATGCCACCGGTCGCAGCTTATTCTCTCATCGAATCGGTGTGTTGAGCGCCGCGATTCTTGCGATCACATTCTGGCACCTCACGTTGAGCCGAATTGCACTGCGCGCCATTCTGCTTCCACTGTTGTTATGTGTATTTGTCGCGTTAGCGGCAGGTACCGTGCGCAGCTTGCGGAACATGAATGCTACCGACAATAAAACGCGGTGGCGATTGTTGGCTTCCGCGTTCCTCACCGGTATCGCGTTCAGCATGACGTTTTACACGTATACGGCGGCGCAGTTTTTACTGGTGCTGATTATTGTTTTCGGCTTGCTTGTGTTGCTGCTGCATCTCGTACGAGTCGAAGGCTATAGCCTGCCTTCGTTCAACGCCATACGAATCCCGTTGCTTTTATGTGTCTTTGGCGCAAGTCTGGCAGGCTTGCCGTTGATTATCTGGCTGCTCCGACACGCACCCATGTACTATCTGCGCGCCGGGCAGGTGTCCATTCTCAATACCGCCGTCAATCACGGCGATCTGCTGGGCGCATTGTGGGCGAATGTGATCAAGGCGGCTGGAATGTGGATCTATCAAGGTGACCGCATCTGGCGACACAATCTATCGCTGCGGCCGGTGTTTGATGGCAGCCTGGCGATTGCCTTTGTCATAGGAATGGTCGTGTCAGTCTGGCAAGCACTGCGCGGACGGATACCGGCTGGTCGGATCGATTGGGCGTCTCCAACAGGTGCTTTCAGCTACCGCAACCGCCCGGCAGCGCTATTTGTGCTGTTATGGCTGGGCGTCTTTCTGATCCCGACGGTGCTTGCCGAAGATACGCCGCATTATCTGCGCGCCGTTGGGGCGTTGCCGGCGGCATGCCTGATTGCGGCGCTGGGTATGGAATGGGCATTGGGTTGGCTATCCCGGCGCGGTGTGCTCAGCATGTACTTCGGACGCATCAGCCGCGTCATCAGCCCGCCTGCTCTGATTGCCGCCGTTCTGATTGCGATTGCCGCATATGGCGCGTATACGGCGTACTTCGATGTTTACGTGCGTAATGAGATGACGGCCTACTGGCTTGAGGACAACAATGTGGCATTAGCCCGCGCGGTGAACGCATATACGAGCGCGCACGCCGCGCAGTCGCTCTGGTTGCAGGATCGGCTTGCCAATGACAATCCAGCGCTGCGTTTTCTCTCGCCGGATGTCGAACAGGCACGCGTGACGATTGTTGGCGGTGGGCGCTCTATCTCGGCGACGACGGATGTCCTTCTGCTGGTCGATCCGAACCATGATTGGACGCGTCTGCGCACGGCGCTGCCTGCCGGCAGCACACTGACCGTGAATGAAGGCCCGTTAGCGGAAGCGGATCTGGAAGCGACACCCCGGCGCGCGTATATCGCGGTCAGCGCCGTACACACCACTTCACTCCTGGCTAGCGTGCCTGCATTCGAACAAGGGATCCAGTTGCACCAGGTAAGCCTGCAGGACGCGGAAGGGCGACAGGTGATCGGAGAACAGCCACCTGTTACGGTGGCGTTGAGCGCATTTGGGCCGAGTGACCGATCCACTGCCGTATATACCGTGACGCTTGGGTGGTCGACAACGCAGCCGATCACGGAAGATTATGCGGTGTTCGTGCACTGGTGGCGGGGGGGGCAGGTGATCACTCAGCATGACGGCAGCCCGGCGCAGGGCTATCTGCCCATGCCCACCTGGCGGCCGGGTGATGTTATTATGGATCAGCATGTTCTGACTGTGCCAGGCGGGCTGCACGCAGGTGATGAAGTGAGGGTCGGAATATACCGGCGGTCGGATAATGTGCGGCTGCGTATTCTCGGCACAGGCGGCATGCCTGATGCGGACTCCCTGACGATTTTCAGAATATCAGCCGCTCAACCGCAGTGAAATGCCGGCGCATCTGGAACTTGCGTATACTGCTAATAGAATCGAAGATCATGGATAAGACAAAGTACCCGACCTCGCGTGTTGCGGTTTTGCATCGGCGCCGCCGACACAGAGCACTAAGCGCATATCTTGGTAGATGTCTGACTTCTCGCAGAAGTCAGACATCTGAGCGCCCATTGAGGCATGTTCTAAGCACTGCAATTGCTATAACCATATTGGCGTTGCTGCTTTTACAAACCACGATCCCGTCACAGGTATCGGCGCAGGACAGCAACACTCTCTTCAACGAAGGATTTGAAGGCAACTTCGTCGCGGATCCTTATTGCACTACAGGAACATGCAATGTGCCTGAAGGGTGGGGCGTATGGTTTATCCCACGGCGCGACACGGATCCGCCCGGCATCAATTTCCAGCCGGAATACACACGGATAAATACCGCCAACCGGGTGAAGAGCGGTTCGGCGGCGCAACGGGTAGCAACCGAGAACGCTACGTTTACCGGCGGCATCTTTAAGATTGTCAATAATGTCAAAATCGGCTCGAAGCTTCGCTTCACCGTCTGGGGGCAATCATGGTCGACGAATGATGAAAGCCCGATTTCTGCCCGACCGTCGACCGATATCAAACTGAAGATCGGCATCGATCCCATGGGCGGCAGCAACGGGCAGGCCAGTCCTCTGAACGGCCAGGTGGTCTGGTCAGACGAACAGGACGCGAAAGATGCGTACGCGCAATTCAGCGTCGAAACGGAAGCCAAGTCACAGACCGTCATTGTGTATCTCTATGCGACGATGAAGGACCCGGTCAGGCATAATGAGGTTTACTGGGACGATGCAGTGCTGGAGTATTCGGCGCCACCGCCGACGGCGACCGTAACACCAACGTTGCCCACGACCGCTGAACCCGGCGCGACGACGGCTTCACAGAATACAACCTCAACTCCTGCTGCGGCATCGCCAACCGTGCAACCCACCAATGGAATCACCTACACGGTTCAGGAAGGTGACACCCTGTATGACATCGCCGTTAAATATAACAAGTCCGTCGAGGGTATTAAACGACTGAATGGGCTGAGCAGCGATTTGCTCTCGATTGGTCAGGTACTCATCATTGAGCCGGCGGCGGTAGCGACAGCCGCGGTGACCGTTCAACCTACGCAGATACTCACAGCCACTGCGACACCAGGCACAGGCGCGCTGTGCGTACAGGCCTATTTCGACAATAATGGCAACGGCGTGCGCGATACCGGCGAGGATCTGGTCCCGAATGTCTTATTCAATGTATCAGCAAAAGGCGCTGCTGTCAAAAGCTACACCTCAGACGGCAAAAACGAACCCTACTGTATGCGCAATCTCAGCGCCAGCGCTTATACCGTCGCAGCGATAATCACGCCGGCTTATGTCGCCACGACTCCCCTGAATGACACGGTCAATGTGCCAGGCGGCGCCGCCGCACAATTCGCGGTTGGGCTGCGGCGTGTCAGCGATGGGAACCAGGTTGTCGGACCGACGGAGACGCCGCAGGGCGCCCAATCATCCGGAAACTCGCCAAATATCTTGGCGATCCTGGCCACCATCGGCGGCGCACTGATTATCCTGGTTACCATCGGATTCGGCGTCCTCTTCTTTATGCACAATTGGAAAATGTGAGGCCGCTGTGCACCGCCCACGTGTCGGCACACCTGAATCGTGATGACTACCACTGGCGATAATGCACTGGCAGCAGGCACGCATTCGGCCCACCGGATAGTTAACCGATACGCTGCCCCCGCAATTATTCTCCTGGTCTGCGCCCTGGCTTCTGCCGATCTCTGGATGGGTCCGGGCATCATCCAGACACATGCCGGCGGCGATAGCCCTTTCCTGCTGCAGCGTACATACGAACTGGTGGCTGGCCTGCGGGCAGGGGCATTTCCGGTACGGTGGATGCCGGATGCTGCTTTTGGCCTTGGGTATCCATTCTTTAACTTCTATGCTGCGCTGCCTTATTACCTGGCCGCACTGCTGAACACTGCGGGTTTTGACCTGCTGACGGCGATCAAACTGACACAGACGGTCGGGATGTTCGCGACGGCTGCGACCATGTGGTTGTATGCGCGCAAGCATCTGCCAAAATCGGGCGCTCTGCTCGCTACCATCGCCTACGTTCTTGCGCCCTATCATCTGGTGAACCTGTACGTGCGCGGTGACTCCTTACAGGAATTCTATGCTTTCATCTGGTACCCGTTGATCCTGTGGGCGATCGACCAGCTTGTTGAAGGCGCAGGGAATGACGAGGCCGCAGGCGCGCGCAGCGCCATTTCACAGCGCTTAGGCGCGCTGCTGGCGCTGGCATTCGGGTTGGCCGGGCTGGTGCTGACGCACAATGTGTCTGCTCTCATATTCGCGCCTTTTATCGTTCTGTATGCGCTGGCACGGTTGCTGCAACATGCGCGCAACAGACAATACCGCCGCACCATTGCCTTATCCGCGTGGTTGGCCGGCGCCGCGTTGCTGGCGCTTATTATCAGCGCCTGGTTCTGGGCGCCGGCGCTGGGCGAGTCCAGCGCTGTGCAATTGAACAACCAGACTACCGGCTACTTCGACTACAACAATCACTTCCGCACTCTGAACCTGGTGCAGCCGAACGTCGTATTCGATTACAGCGTGGATGGCTCGTTAAAAGTATTTGCAATGGCGTTGCCGCAGGCGGCGCTGGTCATGCTGGGGGTGCTGGCATGGCTGCGTTATGACCGCAGAAGCAGCACGACCTTGATTGTGTTTCTACTGTTTGCGCTGTCGACGCTGATGATTACACCGCTGTCCAGGCCGATCTGGAATGCTACAGCCGTGCTGCCCCTGGCGCAGTTTCCCTGGCGGTTTTTATCCGTGCAGGCCGTATTTGCGGCAATGCTGATCGGCAACATCGCGCGATTACCCTGGTTGTCCATCGGTGAGAGCCCCACCTCAACATCAAGACCTCAATTCTCGCGAGCAACGGCCTGGACATCGCAGGCTGTGGTTCTCATCCTGTTGCTGCTGACACTGCCGGGTTTGCCCAATGAGCGGTTGGATATCCGTTCTGAAGATGTATCGCCGCAGACGTTGCAGTTATACGAGTGGTTCAGCGGCAATATCGGCTCGACGATTCGCGCCGAATACCTGCCGGCAACAGTTCAACCGCGCCCGGTAGTCGGTCCGGACCTGCTGCAACAGCCGCGCCGCGCGCTGACCGTCGGTGGAAGCATCTCGACGTCAGCGTTGATGCAACAGGCGGCGGCGAGTCAGGACTGGCGGATTTCGATAACGAGCGATGTCGCGACATTTACACTGCCGCTGCTCTATTGGCCTGGCTGGCATGCCGAGGTAAGTTCGGTGGCCTCTGGCGATATACCCACCGCACCGGCTCCCATAGCGTTATCCCCGTATGCGGGTTCCGGCTGGGTAATGCTGAGCCTGCCAAAGGGCGATTTCGAGATGACCTTAAGGCTGATTGGCACACCTCTGGAGCGCATCGCGGAAGGGGTATCACTTGCCGGCCTGGTCATGCTGGTTGGTGTTGCCGTTGCCCTGTTATGGCGAAGCCGCGGTCAACTGATCCGTTACAGGCGGATGGTCGTCGCCGGCGCTACCGGGGTGCTCGTGCTGGCGCTGGCAGGCCAGGTCAGTCGTCTGTTATATCAATCTGCCCCTGCGCCATTGCTGACGATGGATTATGGCGACCGGCAGTTTGTACACCGCTCGCCGGTTACCTATACATCCTCTGAAGGGAACGCATACGTGTTGACCGGCGCCGAGATAACGCCGGCGTCGGTACGCGCCGGGGATGTCTTTACGCTGACCACGACGTGGCGCGATAACCGCGCTCCCGCCGAAGTGGGCATCGATCAGGAACTGCCATCGGGCGGTTATTTCGCTTATCTGTTCCGTTTCGCGCACAGCCTGACGTTTGGCCCAGCGGAGTTAAGCCATCATGTGGCAATCACGGATGCGTTACCGGGCCCGCTCCTTTTGAAACTCGTCGTGCGCGATTCGGCCGGGAATATCTATACACCGACCAATCAGAACGGCGTTGCGTTGGTGCGACCGTTCCTGGCGGGTCTGACCGTCAACGAACCCGCAGAGCCAACGAGGGATCAAGTCGGTGCGCCGATACGTACCTTCCCGAATGGCATTGTGCTGCGCACGCTGGATTGGTATCAGCCCACGGACCATGATCTGTGCTTCCGACCCGGCTGGGAGAGCGCGCGGACACTCGCATCAGCCCTGCAGGTATCGTTTCTCATGCGCGGCGCCGATGGCCGCGAGATTGCGCGCGCCGACGCTCAACCGCAGGCTGGGTTAGAGCCTACCTGGTCGTGGCCGCAAGGCGCACTGGTGCGCGACGGCATCTGCGTCAAGACCACCGGGTTGTTGCAGCCCGGGGAGCCTTACACCTTGCTGGTGCGCTGGTATCGCGTGCTGGATCAACAGCCGGATGGCGAGGTGATTCTGGTTGGGACGCGCGCGCAGGACACGGTGAACGCGCCGAACCTCCCTCATCCGGTGATTACCAATCACACATACGCATTGCCTGCAGTGCAACACCCCGCCGCGGTGACATTCGGGAATAACATCAAACTCATGGGATACGACCTCGTGACGACGACGCAGCATCTGGACCTGACGCTTTACTGGACAGCCATATCCACGCCGGCGCTGGACTACAAGTCATTTGTGCACATATCTCCACTAACCAGCGAGGAGCCTGTACGGCAGGCCGACCGTTATACTCTGGATGGCAAGTACCCGTCGGGCATGTGGATGCCTGGCGAGATCGTGAGCGACACGGTGCAACTGGATCTGTCCGGTGTCCCGCCGGGGCGTTACCAGCTTGCGATTGGCTGGTATGATCCGCAGAGCCTGGCGCGCCTTCCGGCTGTGACCGGTGACACCGCGCTTCCTGATGGGCGCTATGTCGTGACCGAACTGGACCGCCAATAATGCGACACCATCCACAACACGGATGTGAACGATCGGTGCGCATCCCAAGCTTTGTCAGGACAGCGCTGTCCCTGTTGCTGCTTCTGACGTTAGGCGCATGCGAGGCGCCGCGCCCGACGATCAAGATCGCCCTGGTTGCTCCATTCGAAGGCGAGTTCCGCGAGGTGGGTTATGACGCATTCCCTGCCATGCGACTGGCTTTGCGCGAGCAGATTATCGCGGGTGGCATTGGTAACTACCAGGTGGCGTTTGTCGCCTATAACGACAACGGTGATGCCGCCTATGCGGAACGCGTTGCTCACAATGTGACGATTGACCGCGATGTCGTCGCTGTTATCGGCCACTTCCGCGCAGACACAACCCTTGCCGCGCTGCATGTCTATACCGAGTCGCATCTTGCCGTCGTCGTGCCCGGCGTCGCCGCGAATCGATTGCCTTACGATCCGTTGGTTTATCGCATGGGGCCAACGACGGACGCGCTGGATACCGCACTGGAACGCTGCCCGCACCAGAATGGTTCAGCGATAACCAACTGGACCCAGCCATTCATTGGGAGCATTACGCCAACACTGCTGGCGCGCCTGCCCGATTTTCAGTCGACCGCGACCGCCGGCCTGTTGGGTGCATCCATCACCGGCTTATGCTTTGCGACCGCTACGCCATTTCTCCGTGATCTGCCCGCGGCCGGTCAGGTGCTCAGCACATTCCCCACAGTGTCGGGCGGCGCCGCGCCGCAACCGCTTTCCATTGCCGCTTACGACGCTACCAGGCTGATCCTGCAGGCCATCCGGTCTGATATCGACGCGCACGGCGCGCCGACGCGCGCCGGCGTTGCAGACGCATTACGGCATATCCGATACCAGGGTCTGCTCGGCACAGTAACTTTTAACAACCGGAATGTGTGGGCCGATGCGCCGGTATGGGTGTACCAGTTTGACGGCGACGGCACAGCCAGACCTGTGCAATGAGCGCCCACTCATGTGTTCATAAGCTGTTGGTTTTACAATCCTTCAGTTTATTTTTGAACGAGGTGTATCGAGGATAGGCATCATCAAATGAGCGCAAATGCAATCAATGCCGGGCCGCGTGCTAAATTGGATTTCGACTGGCGCCTGCTCCGCTATGTCAAGCCCTACCGTCTGCAGGTCGGTATTGCGGCTGTGTTATTCATCATCAGTTCCGGCCTGTTTCTTTTCTTTCCACTTGTCAGCGGGCAACTGGTCAATTCCGTGGCGGGCGTTCCCGGCACGTTAAGCCCGGCGAATATCATCGTCATATTGATCGGCCTGTTCGTGTTGCGCGCAATCGCGGACATCTTCAGCCAGTACCTAATTACTGCGGCCGGCGAGGCGGTGACGCTGAAAATGCGCACGGATGTGTATCAGCACATACAGTCACTCGGCCTGAGTTTCTTTGCCACGCGGCGCACGGGCGAACTGATCTCCCGATTGGCTTCGGATATTTCTGTTGTGCGCGTGACCATCGTGAATAACCTGGCCAGCCTGTTGAGCAATGTGCTGACGCTGGTCGGCGCTATCGTGCTGATCGTCGTGACGAACTGGCGGCTCACGCTGGTTGTGCTGGTCGTGTTCCCAATCGCCACGCTCATCGCGCGCTTTTACAGCCGTTCGCTGCGGCCGCTCTCGACCCAGGTGCAGGATCACCTGGCGGAGACGAACGCTATCGCTGAAGAAGCCATCGGCGGCGTGCGTGTGGTGAAGTCGTTTGGCCGCGAGGCGTTCGAGGTCAAGCGTTACGAGACTGCAGCCGGCCATTTCTATCTAACTTCATTGAAACTGGCGCGTCTGCGGGCAACTTTCGGCCCGCTCATCGGTCTGATGTTTTTCTTCGCACTGGTCGGCATCCTGTGGTTCGGCTCGCAGGAAGTCATGGCCGGGCGGTTGCAGGCGGGCGACCTGGTTTCTTTCCTTCTATATGGCGGCGTGGTCGCGACCGGTGTGAGTACGCTGGTGTCGGTTTTCACGCAATACCAGGAAGCCGTTGGCGCCACCCGGCGCATCTTTGAGATACTCGATACGCAGAGCAACGTCGTCGACGCGCCGAACGCGCGCAATATCGGCGCCGCGCAGGGCGGCATCACCTTCGATAACGTCTCATTCGCGTACGAGAACAAGATCGACGTGGTGCGCGATATTTCGCTGCAGATCGCGCCTGGCGAGATTCTGGCGCTGGTCGGGCCAAGCGGCGCGGGCAAGTCCACCCTGTTCAACCTGATACCGCGCTTCTATGATCCCAGCGCCGGCAGCGTCCGGCTGGATGGCGTGGATTTGCGCGATATCACCGTCGAGAGTCTGCGCGCCAACATTGCCATCGTACCGCAGGATACGTTGCTGTTCAGCGGCAGCGTGCGCGAAAACATCCTGTATGGGCGTCTGGATGCCAGCGAAGCGGAGATCATCGCCGCCGCCCGGGCGGCTAATGCGCATCAATTTGTCACGGAGTTGCCGCAGGGTTATGACACCCTGGTCGGCGAGCGCGGCGTCAAGCTCAGCGGCGGCCAGCGCCAGCGCATCGCCATCGCACGCGCCGTTTTGAAGGATCCGCGTATCCTGCTGCTGGATGAAGCCACTTCCTCGCTGGACAGCGAGAGCGAAGGTCTGGTGCAGGAAGCGCTGGGGCGGTTGATGCAAGGGCGCACCACGATCATCATAGCGCACCGGCTCAGCACCGTGCAGGTGGCCGATCGCATCGCAGTGCTCGATAAAGGGAATCTGGTCGAACTGGGCACGCACGACGAACTCATCGCGCGCGGCGGACTGTATAACCGGCTGTACACCCTGCAGTTTCAGATGCCCGACGAGACGCCGCAGGATGGCGCAACGGATGAGGTTGTGGGTGAATCTACAACGAGGAAGCGGCGACGCGGTTTCAGTCCTTTATCGCTCTTGAGCGGGTCCTGACCCGGCCCAAGTTTCGATGAACGTGGCCAGGGCAAAGTGACAATGGCGGGTAGAATCGCGGATAATCCGAACAAATTGTAGCGTTTGCAGGGGGTCAACAATGTCTGTTGTTGAGAAGAAACTCCGCATTTCCGCGCCGATTGAGCGCGTGTGGGACGCACTCACTAACCCGACCTCCATCGCCGCCTGGATGGATGACGAGTCGGTGATGGTTGATCTGGTCGTCGGCGGGAAGTACGCCGTGTTTGGCGGTCAGACGACGGGTGCGTTCACGCGCATCGATGGGCCTCGTCATCTCGAATATACGTGGCGGCAGGCTGAGTGGCGCAAGACATGGAAGGACTCTGTGGTGACCTGGACGCTGCGCCGCGACGGCGACGGCACGCGGGTCACCCTGTTGCACAGCCAGTTCCCAAATGATGAGGAACGCAGCGGGCATGACGAGGGCTGGGATATTTACTGGCTCAACCCGATGAGAGACTGGTTGGAATCCTCCCAGCCGGAGTAGACCCATTCACGCCGCACGCTGGTATGGTGATATGACGCGCGCGGCGTGAAGTCATTCAGATCAGATCTTTTTATTGCGCAGCCGCAGGCTGTTGCTCACCACAAAGAGGGAGCTGAACGCCATAGCGCCGGCGGCCAGGATCGGCCCGAACGAGGCGAATAAACCCAGTGCGGCGACCGGGATCAGGATGACGTTGTAGAAGAACGCCCAGAAAAGGTTCTGGCGGATACCCTGAACCGTTAGACGAGACAGGCTGATCGCCTTAGCCACACTGCGCAGGTCGCCGTTGATGATGGTGACATCCGCGGCTTCAATGGCAACGTCCGTGCCAGTGCCGATGGCAATGCCGACATCGGCCTGCGCGAGGGCAGGGGCGTCATTCACACCGTCGCCAACCATCGCAACGACTTCGTGCTGTTTCTGCAGCTCGGCGACCTTCGACGACTTCTCACCCGGCAGGACATCGGCGATCACCTCATCACTACCCGACAGTCCCGCCTGCGCGGCTATAGCCTGCGCAGAGCGGGCGTTATCGCCGGTCAGCATCACCACGCGCGCGCCGCGTTTCTTGAGCGCGGCGATGCCATCGGCTGAACCGTCTTTGATGGTATCGGACAGGCCGACTAACCCGGCGGGCTGGTTGTCGATGCCGACCAGCATCAGCGTCTTGCCATCGGCGCGCAGCGCTTCCGCCCTGCCTGAAAGCTGTGTCATGTCAATGCCCTGCATGTCCATGAGCTTATCGTTGCCAACGGTGATCTGGCGGTTATCGATATAGGCTGTGATGCCCTTGCCCGGCACAGCCAGGAATTTCTGTACCGGCGAGAGTTTAAGTCCCTGCGCTTCGGCGGCCTGGACGATTGCCTGCCCCAACGGATGCTCGCTGCCTTTTTCCGCGCTGGCAACCAGTTGCAGCATGGACTGGACCGGAATTTCCGTTGGTGGCTGGAATGTGCCGGCAGCAGCAACCACAGGCACACCCAACTCGAAAATATCCGTCACCTGCGGCTTGCCGAGTGTAATGGTGCCCGTCTTGTCCAGCACGGCCACCGTCACCGCCGAGGCGCGCTCCAGTGCGGCGCTGTTTTTGAACAGGATGCCATTTTCCGCGCCTTTGCCCATCCCGACCATGATGGCGGTCGGCGTGGCAAGGCCGAGGGCGCACGGGCACGCGATCACGAGCACCGCGACGGCGTTGATCATCGACTGCTCGAAATTGCCGCTGATGATCAACCAACCCAGGAAGGTCACGAGCGCTGTTGCCAGCACCGCCGGGACAAACACCGCAGAGACTTTGTCCGCCATCGCCTGTATCGGCGCCTTGCTGCCTTGGGCTTGCTCGACCAGCCGGATGATCTGCGCCAGCGCCGTGTCCTTGCCGATGCGCGCGGTTTCGTAGCGCAGCAAACCTTCCTTATTCACCGTGCCGCCTACCACCGGATCGCCGGGCTTCTTATCAACCGGCAGGCTTTCGCCGGTGATCATGCTTTCGTCTACGGCGGAGCGCCCTTCGATGACGACGCCATCGACGGCGACCCGTTCGCCCGGCCGCGCCAGGATCACATCGCCGACGTTGATCTGTTCTATCGGCAGATCGGTTTCGCGGCCATCCTTGATTACGCGCGCCGTCTTAGGCCGCAGGTTGATCAGCCGTTTGATCGCCTCGCTGGTGCGGCCTTTAGCCTTGGCCTCAAGGTATTTGCCGACGCTGATCAACGCGAGGATAACCGCAGCCGTCTCGAAGTAGACGTGGCCGCTGAACAGCCCCAGCAGAACGACGGTTGAATAGAGAAATGCGACTGATGAGCCCAGGGCAACCAGAACATCCATGTTGGCCGCGCCATTGCGCAACGATTTATAGCCGTGGACGTAATAGGGGTAACCCACATACAACTGCACCGGCAGCGCCAGCGCAAACAGGAGCCAATTCAGGATACTGGCGTATGGCCCCATGTGCAGCGCCATACTGTCCAGACCAAGCAGCGCGCCCAGCAGGCCGAAGTCGCGGCTCATGCTGAGCGCGAATGCCGGTATGGCGAAGAGCATGCCCACGATCACGCGCCGCCGGCGCATGGCTATCTCCGCTTCGCGCGCCTGTTGCTCCACATCGCCCTCGGCCACTACCGACCCGGACGCCCTCGCTGAAGGCACGTCATAACCGGCTTTGCGAATGGCGGTCACCATGTCGGCGATCCCGATCGCGCCGGGGACGTAGTCGACCGAAGCCCGTTCGCTGGCATAGTTGACCGCGCTGGTGGCGACGCCGGGAAGCTTCCTGAGCGTGCGCTCGATGGTGTTCGCGCAGTTGGCGCACGTCATGCCCAGCACAGGAATCTCGGCGTGCGCCATTGTGACGTCATAACCGGCCTGGCGCACGCGCTCAACCAGTTGCGCAGGTGTGACCTGGGCCGGGTCATACTGCACCTGGGCGTGCTCGCTGGCGAAATTGACCGCGGCGGCGCTGACGCCGCCGGTTTTCTTCAGCGTGCGCTCGATGGTATTGGCGCAGTTGACACAGGTCATCCCGGTGACCGGTAGTTCAATGGTATTTATCTGTTCAGCAGCCATATGATTCGTTTTCTTAAAGCAATAAGGGTCGCCGGGCCGACACACAGGTCGGCCCCTACGTAGGGGACCTGCGGCCTGTGTGTGCTCCTTCTTCCTGTTGCTGTAAAGCGTGTGTAGCGAGATGCGGCCTGACCGCTGGTTCGGGTTTTTCAGGCGGCCGGCTCTTCAGGGGCGTACTCGATCTCAATCAGTTTGGACTTGATGGCTTCCCAGGTTGAGCCGCCTTCCCAGGTCACGGTAACCATCTTGGTGGGCAGGTCCGCCTTGACGGACTTAACGCCGGGAACCTGAGCGACTTCGCTTTGTATCGTGCGCACGCACCCATTACAACCGATATTTGGCACTTTGAAGGTCTTGCTTTCCATTGTTTCACATCTCCTTTCGGTATACCCCTCCCTATGGGGAGGGGTGTCTAGAGTATACCACCGGTTGAGTCGAACTATAATCCCGAAGCACAAGTTTTAGTTCGGCAAAGAAATGCAATGACAGAAGCAAATAAACAAATAACAAAAGTAGTCGTTGTAACGGGAGCAGGTCAGGGCATCGGTAAGGCTATAGCCACGCATCTGGCAGGGGATGGTTATGCAGTCGTGATCGCCGACATCCGCGAGGATGTGGCCCGAAAGTCTGCCGACGAATTGGCCAACCTCGGCTATCGCGTGGCCATTGCGCGCACCGATGTGTCGGACCCGGAATCATGCAATCAGATGATTGCGAGCGCCGTCAAGGAGTATGGGCGCGTCGATGCGCTGGTGAACAGCGCCGGCATCAGCAAACCGGGCCCGTCTCTTGATGTAACTCCTGAAGACTGGCAGCGCATGATGAACATCCAGTTGAACGGCACGTTTTACTGTTGCCAGGCCGCCGGGCGGCAAATGGTCAAACAGGGGTGGGGCGGCTGCATTGTCAATATCACCTCGGTGACCGCACAGGCCGCGTTCCCGCAGCGCGCCTCGTATTGCACGGCGAAGGCGGGCGTGGATATGCTGACCAAGGTGCTCGCAATCGAGTGGGCGCAGTACAAAATCCGGGTCAATGCCGTCGGTCCATCGCACACTGAAACCGACATGACGCGCACATTGGCCGCACAGGGGCTTTACGACATCGGCACGGTCAGCAAACGCATCCCGATGGGACGGCTGGCCAGTGTGGACGATATCGCCAATGGCGTGTCGTTCCTGTGTTCGGAAAAAGCCAGCTTTATCACAGGCCAGGCGCTTTATGTCGATGGCGGTTATCTGGCCTACGGCTACTTTTAGCCCGTAATTTGTGAAGGTCCGCTACGCGGTAATGGCCGTTGTACTGCTTTGTAACTGGATGAGTTAGCAGGCTGGTCTCGGATGTTCTGGCGGAGATGTATTGGATATGCGATTTGACGGGAAAGTGGCGTTAGTGACTGGCGGCGCCAAGGGGATTGGCCGCGCAACAGCGGAGGCATTCAGCCGCGAAGGGGCGTCCGTTGTCATTGCGGACATCGATGATGTTGCAGGGGCGATGGTTGCCGCAGCGCTCCCGCGTGCGCGCTACGTGCATACCGATGTCGCCAGGATAACCGATGCCGAACGCGCCGTTCGCCAGACAGTCGATGCGTTTGGCGGTCTGGATATCCTCTTCAGCAATGCCGGAATACAGGTGTATGGCAAAATCGAGGATGTGACCGAAGAACATGTCGAGCGGGCAATGGGCATCAACTTCAAAGGCCACGTCTGGATGTGCAAGTATGCTGTGCCGCAGATGCGCGCCCGCGGCGGCGGCGCCATCGTATGCACATCCTCCATCCAGGCGCTGGCGACGCAGACCATGGTGCCGGTTTATGCCGCCAGCAAAGCCGCGACGCTGGCGCTGGTGAAAGGCATTGCCATGGATTACGCCCTCGAAAACATCCGGGTTAATGCAATCCTGCCGGCTTCAGTCGACACGCCGATGCTGCGCAATGCGGCCAAAGCAATCTCCCCGGACGGCGCTGATGAGTTGATCGCACAATGGGGCCGCATGCATCCCATTGGCCGCGTGATCACGATGGACGAAGTCGCGCGGCTCGTGCTGTTCCTCTGCAGCGACGATGCAGCCGCGATAACCGGCGGAGAGTACATTATTGACGGCGGGCTGATGGCGCGTCTGCCGCTGGTCATGCCGGACTGATTTTCCCCCATATGGCTAACGAATTACTGTGTGGAGCCAAACCTCTATGAATCGACCCGATTACGCCGAGTGGATGAAACAACCGTTGATCTGGACAGAACGCATTCGTTCGCGCGCCCTGGTGTGGACGCCCGACGCCCACTGGTTTATCAATGATCCGCTGGGACCGCTGCCGCACGCCCACGACGACGCGACCGAGATCATCTACATCGCCGCCGGCCAGATGGATATCCAGGTGGGTGAGAGCAAACAACGCGTGGCGGCCGGCGACCTCTTGCTCATGCCGCCCGACCGCTTTCACAATTACTGGCTGGTCGGCGCAGAAACCGTCTGCATGTATGTTCTGGTGGTTCCCAATCACAAGCAGGCGCGCTGGCGCTACAAGGATTTCAAACCCGGCGCTTTCGAAGGACATGCGCCCATGGTCAACGTCTTCGCAGGCCAACCGATACCCTGTGACGAACGCATTGCCATCCAGGTCCGCGAGCTTGCTCCGGGCGCGTCAACGGAGGGGTGCGTTGAGAGCGTGCGCGAGAAGATGATCTATGTGCTGGAGGGCGCCGGCTCGGTGCAGATTGAGCGCATGAGCGGCGAGTTGTCGCCCAACGACTACCAGCATATCCCCGCCACGCATCGTCACCGCATCAGCAACACCGGTAACGAGACACTCAAGTATCTCGAATTCGTGTGTTTTGACCCGACTGCCCCCGCGGCGATCCGGCCTGAAGACGCGCATCTGGCCGACACCTGACCGGAATGAGTGAACACAGGGCAGGATTCGCCTGTCCTGCGTTCAGGCGCCTGACGCACCGCGTCACTGGCCGAAATTGAGTGTTACGAACCCCATGCCCAGTTGCATGTTCACGTTGAACCTGGGCTATGAGTGTCCGTCCATTCGGTGGGTTAAACTTGGGTCAGCATGATACAAACGAACGCGCGCGTACAAGCGAATGAATGGCACATGGCAACACCCGACAGCCAGGCGGTAGATCCAGTGGCGCTGGCAGCCGCATATGACGAAGCTGCGCGGTCCAATGTCGTACAGAGTCTGCTGGTGGCGCGGCATGGACGCATCATCGGCGAGCACTACTTCGGCCGTCAAGACAGTGATACCGCAATCAATATCCATTCCATCTCAAAAAGCGTGTTATCGGCGCTGGTGGGAATCGCTATCCAGCAGGGATTCATTGCGAGCCTGGATATTCCGATAGTCCACTGGCTGCCCGAGTATTTCGGCCCGCACGGCGATTCACGCAAGCGCGCGATTACACTGCGCCACCTGTTGACATTGACGGCTGGATTAGGCTGGATCGAAAATGAGACCAATACAGCCCACTGGCGTCGCAGCGCCGATTGGATCGCTTACGCCCTGGACTTGCCACTGGTCTCCCTGCCAGGTCGCCAGTTCAACTACAACACGGCGCTGACCCATTTGATATCGGTGATTCTTACACGCGCCACGAACCTCAGCACGTTGACGTTCGCCCAACGCTGCCTGTTCGACGCGCTGGGCATCCAGATCGCGCGTTGGGACAACGATCCGCAGGGCTATAGCATCGGGGGCTCCGATCTGTTTCTCCGTCCGCGCGATCTGCTGCGTTTTGGCCAATTGGTGCTGGACAGGGGTATGGTCAACTCGAAAAACATCGTCCCTGAACAATGGTTGCAGGAATCCATCCAACCTCATATCCAACTGCGCACGCCTGGTTTCTGGCATCCCGCCTATAAAAACTATGGTTATCTGTGGTGGCTGCGCAAGTTCCAGAGTTATGAGACAGCCGTCGCGTCCGGTTACGCCGGGCAACTCATCTGCATCGTGCCGCGGCTCGATCTGGTTATCGTCACCACGGCCACGGACACTACCCCGTTCGCATCAGTGATGAAACAATCGCACCTTATCGAGGCGATTGTCGAGGATCTAATTATCCCTTCAGTGCAGGAGGCCAGTGACAATGGCAGTTCTTACAGTTGAGTTTCGGAGCGAAGTTCTGACTAAAGCGACCAAAGTGAAGATTCTGGTCAATCAGAGTGCGAAGCCCCCATACCCCAGTTTCTATCTGTTGCATGGATTGTCGGACGACGAGTCGATCTGGACGCGCCACACCTCGATCGAACGCTATGCTTGGGCCTATCCATTCCTGATCGTCATGCCGGATGGCGGGCGCGGCTGGTACAGCGATACGCGTCTTGGCAATTACGAGTCTTACATCGTGAAGGAGCTGGTCGCATTCGTGGACGGCCTGTTCCCGACCCGTAAACAGGCGCAGTATCGAGCCATCGGCGGTTTGTCGATGGGCGGGTACGGCGCGCTCAAACTTGGGTTGAAGTATCCGCGCGTGTTCGGGTCGATCAGCGCGCATTCGTCGGCGGTCGGCTTCATGCGCTGGGTGGATAAAGACACCACGATACCTGAAGCGCCGTTAGTCGCCGATAGCATCGACAAGGCGGCCAATGACCCTTACGAACTGGCGCTGTCCTGCCCGGAAAAGCAGCGGCCGCATATTTACTTTGACTGCGGGCGCAGCGACTTCCTGTATGAGGATAATCAGCACTTCGATGCGCTGCTGCGCAAAAACAAGATACCGCACACGTACCATCGGTTCGACGGCGCACACGAATGGTCGTACTGGGATACTCACATCCAGGATGCCCTGAAGTTCCATGCGAAGGCGATGGAACTCTAAGAGGTTGTTTGCGAAATGTGATATAACATAACGCATGCCAAAGCGAAAGCCTTATCCAACCGATCTGACGGATGAGCAGTGGACAAAGCTGAAACCGCATCTTCCGCCTGAGAAAGCGCGGGGAGCGCCACGCACGGTGGACTTGCGCGAGATCATCAATGCGCTGCTGTACTTGGCGCGTACGGGCAGCCAATGGCGGTTGCTGCCGCATGACTTTCCACCCTGGCAAACGGTGTACCAGTACTTTCATCACTGGCGCGATGATGGCACTTGGGAACGCCTGAATCGCGAATTGAGAATCGAAGTACGCCAGAGCGCAGGGCGAGAGGATGAGCCCAGCGCGGCGATCCTGGACAGTCAGTCGATCAAATGCACGGAAAGCAGCGGGTCGCGTGGCTATGATGCGGGTAAGAAGATCAACGGGATCAAGCGGCATCTGCTGGTGGACACGCTGGGGCTGGTGCTGAAAGTGGTCGTGTCGACTGCGGCGGTGCAAGACCGCGATGGGGCGCGCCTGTTGCTGGAACAGGTCAAAGGGAAATTCACGCGCTTGCACAAGATCTGGGCAGACAGTGGTTACGCCGGCCAGTTGATTGAGTGGGTCAAAACCGTGTGCGGTTGGGTGTTGGAGATCGTCAAACGCAGTGACCCGATCCACACGTTCGAGGTTCAGCCCAAACGCTGGATCGTCGAACGCACCTTTGGTTGGTTGAACCGCTCGCGACGGTTGAGCAAACACTACGAACGCGACCCGGAATCGAGCGAAGCGCTGGTCTATATCGCGATGACGCCGGGCGACCTGATGACCAAGCGGCTGGCGGGTCAACAAGTGCGCTTGGCATGGCATTGACTTGGGTGTATTGCGTCTATCGATCACGCAACAGGAGTAAAACATGATGATCAAAGTCTGAACTGGACTTGCTGAGCGGTTCTCAGGATTGCTGTCAAGGACTGTCAGACTGTGATTTCGCAAACAACCTCTAAGGGGAAATATCAGCTACTACTTGACTCGGAATTGCGCTTGAAACTGTTCAGGCTTGAGATAGCCCAGTGCAGAACGAATGCATGTTGTACTGTAAGTGAACTGCGTGTTGGCTCCACACCACGACCAAACGCTAATTGTCGCCAGCAGGCTCCGACTGCCCGGCCATTCGCTGCCGCCGACGTGCACCTCATGTTGTCCCGCCCGGTGTACGCTTATGGCATACATCTGCAACCTGCAGAACGTGTGACTGAGGAGGTCATGCGACTCAACACTCGGCTGGCACAGCCAGTGCGGGAGACCGGCACCACTTTCACAGTCGACAAACTCGATTAACGCATACGAGCGCTGTTGCAGCAGTTCGAGGACACCGAGTTGTGCAGCCGAGGTAAGCTACAACCTCCGATAATAATCATAGATCAGTGGATGCAGGCGCAGTGGACTGCCTTTCAGATGCTGGCAAGGGGCGAGGAACCACGCGCATCCAATTCGAGGGTGACCACCCTCGGATCGGACATCCCCAAGGCTATGATGTATGGATGTCATGTTAAGCCTTGTGTAAAACTGCAGAGGAGGCGCCGCAGACCGAGCTGGATGTGCATTCGCCCGCGTTACAGATCGTTGCCTGAATATGTCTGGTTAAATGACTTGTTACACAGCGGGAAGTCGGGGACGATATTCTTGAGCATGGCAAACGAGAGCGCCGGCCAGTTCATAAACGAAGGGTCTCGGACTTTTACGCGGTACAGGTTGCCGCTTTCATCAGCCATAACCCAGTGGATGATCGTTCCGCGCCATCCTTCGACAAGGCCAAATGCCGGCTCCCATGCAGGCAAGGTCCCCAACGGCGCAACGATGGGTCCCGCCGGTATCGCCATCAGCGCCTGCTTGATGATCTGCGCTGATATACGCGCCTCTTGCACACGCGCCATCGTCCGCGCACGTACGTCGCCCGACGTAAACACTGGAACGGCAAACTTCAACGCCGGGTATGCGGCGAAGGGGTGGTCGCGACGGGCGTCCACGTCAATATTCGATGCACGAGCCACGTAACCCAGCACACCGAGATCCTTTGCTGTCTTCGTATCCAGGCGTCCGGCGCCTTCCAGTCGATCTGTCAGCATCGTGTTACTCAGGCTGATTTCCACAATCTCGTTGAAGTCGGCGATGATTGCATCGAGTTCCGTGGCGAGGTCCAGATCGGCAGGCAAATCATGGCCAACGCCGCCCAGGATGATCCCTCCACGCAACAAACGGTTACCGGTCAAGCGTTTGTTTAGTCGCAACAACCGCTCGCGTATGCGGAAGCAGTGCGAGTGGGCGACGGCGAAGCCGGTGTCATTGCAAATCATCCCGAAATCGGCGATGTGGTTATACAGCCGCTCCATCTCCAGCAGGATGACGCGTAAATACCGGGCGCGTGCGGGCACAGTGCACCCAGCCAGAGATTCCACTGCCTGGCAATAGGCCAGCGAATGACTTGTGGTCGTATCACCGGAAATGCGCTCGGCCAGTTCCACGCCATCGGCGGGCGAACGACCCTCGAACAGTTTCTCCGTCCCCTTATGTGCGAAATACAGCCGAATCTTTAGATCGATCACCGTCTCGCCAACGACGCTAAAGCGGAAATGCCCTGGCTCGATGATGCCTGCGTGCACCGGCCCAACCGGAATCTCATAAACGCCCTCACCACTGACCGGCTTGAATGGGAACGATGTACCATCGTCTTCGAATTTTTGCGGTGGAACAGCATCTTTGAGCAGCGGGAAATAGACTTCAGGCCAAAAGGCATGACGCACCAGCGGGCGACGGTCTGGATGTCCAGTTGCTTCGATGCCAAACAAATCCTTGATCTCACGCTCAAAACGTGAAGCAGGAAAATAGAATGTCGCCAGCGAGTCAATGGTTCGATCGTCCGGAGGTAAATTCCTCGTGGCGTGAGCGAACCAGTCCTCACGATCGTTTCCGAATAGATAGTGGACTTCAAGCACGCCTTTGTCAGACCGGCGGTCATTGGCGACCATCAGGATCAACTCAGCCCCGAAATCGGCGCGAAGAAACTCAGCCAGACGTTGTGCATCGCCGCGCACTATCTGAAAGTGCAATTCATTACCACGTCGCACGCGAATATCCGTCGTGCGCCCCTGAAGGTTGTTCCGCAGAGCTGTTTGTAGACGGGAAAAGTCAGTCACTTTGCAATGATCTCCACACTCTGCTTGAGCAGAATCGCCAGTGGCGTGGGCAGCGTCAAACCCAACACTACTAAGATGCCGATCGAGATGTATAACGGCGCGACGTTCCATAACCGATCCGCTTTGCCGGCAATCACCCCCTCTGTTGGCGTGCCATATAGCATCTTGTTGAGATGCACAATAAACGAAACGAAAACGATACTCATCAAAACCAGGGTGATGCCCATCAGCACCGGTTGATTCAGCGCGAATCCGGCGCGGAACAGCGCGAATTCGGATACGAACAGGCCGAATGGCGGCAGACCTATCAGCGCAAGCAGACTGACGGCAAACAGCCCACCTGTTTGCGGCAATACCTTCAATAAGCCATGCACGCGTTCGATCAGCGGTGAACGATAGGCGCGCTCAATGTTGCCAACCAGGAAGAACATAAGAGACTTGGCCACCGTGTGATTGACAAGATGCAACAGCGCGGCGAACGCACCCAATGGCCCCAACGCCAACCCCAGACAGATCAATCCGGTGTGCTCGACACTGGAGTAAGCCAGCATGCGTTTGTAATTTCTAGCTCGCACTACGCTGAATGCGGCGATGATCAGCGACAGCATACCGAGAGCCAATAATAAATTATTGCTATAGCCGCTGCCCAACACGGCATCGGTCACCGCTTTCCAACGCGCAATCGCGTAGATCGCCACGGCGAAAAGAGCCGACGACATCAGTGCGCCTAACGGGGCGGGTGATTCGCCGTACGCATCGGGCTTCCACGTGTGCATTGGCGCGATGCCCGCTTTCGTCCCGAAGCCGATCAACAGAAAGACGAACGCGAGACGGACGACTTCAGGATGGAGCGACGGCGCGGTCGCCATTAGCGTTGTCCAGTTCAGCGCATTTTCGACGCGGCCAGATCGTGACACAAAATCGAAGTAAGCCAGCACTGTCCCGGCAAAGGCTAATCCGATGCCGACCGAACTGAGCAGCAGATACTTCCATGACGCCTCGATCGATGTCTTTCTGAGGGTGAGTGGGATGAGGAATGCTGAGAAGATCGTCGTCGCCTCGATGGCGATCCACATAACGCCGACGTTGTTGGCTGAAACGGCCAGCAGCATTGCTGCGATGAACAGGTTGATGAAGATCTGATATCGGCGTAGTTGTTTCGCATCGTAATGCGTAACGCGCCCAACGCCTGAGCTGAGGAAAAGCGTGAGCGCCGCGACGCCCGTGATACACACCAGCACCAACGCCGAGAGGCTATCGGCGCGCAACACGCCTTCAAGTCCTAATGAATTGATTGCCAGCCCCCAGATTGGCACATCTCCTGCAATAGTCTGTGCGGCAATCGTGATCGCGGCGCCAAACGATATCAGCGATAGTAGCGCGCTGACCCAGCCGACGAATTCGCGATTAGGCCGGACGAGTAACGCCAGGAGTGAAGCAATCAGAGGAGGCAGGAGCAAAAGGAAGAAAATCATACTGCTTGGAGTCCTATAAGAGTGTTCTCTAATGTCGAAGTTCGTTCAACTGGTCTACATCAATCGACTCGAACGTATCGTGAATGTGATAGACGAAAACCTGCATGACGAGAAAGCCCATCAGCACGTCGAGGAACACGCCCAGTTCGATAATGAGCGGAATGCCGTAAGTGCCCAGCACGGCCAGCAGCGCGATGCCATTCTCCATCACCAGAAAGCCTACAATTTGCGTGAGTGCCTTTTTGCGCGTGATGATCACGAATAGGCCAACGAAGATCAAACCGACCGCCAGCGGCAATCCGCCGCGCGTCGGCAGGTCACTCACCAGAACCAGTGGACGAGTGATCGCGTATGCCAGCAGTACCAGCAAACCAGCTACAACCAGAGACGTAGCAACGTTGACGTAAGGACGCGACTCACGTTCGCCAGGAAAACGCTGTTCCAGTTTCCCCAGGTACCGTGGCAGGATCAATACTTTGAGGATAAAAAGAAACCCGGCGACTAAATACAGTTCGACGTCGTGACCGAAGTAGCCAATAATCAGAAAAAGCCCGGTTAACATCACCGACTGCCATTGAAAGGCAACCGTATAAGCGTGCAGGCTCTTGCGCCACAACAAGGTGAAGCCGTATAACAGGATCACGCTGGAACCAAGCGTCGTCAGTTGTGAAAACAATGCATCGTTCATCGTATATCGCTATATATCAGGGTAATAACACTCTACTTTAGGACAAACGAAGAGGTGACGGCGAGTAACGCCAGCACGAAAGACGCGCCCAGCAACTCAGGCACACGGAACAGGCGCAGTTTAGCAACGCGCGTCTCGACCACCGCAATGATCCCGCCCAGCACCGCGAGTTTGACGATCAGTGCTATGACGGCAACCGCCAGCGCTGCTGGATCGAACGTCGTCGCTATTCCCCACGGGACAAACAGATTCGACAGCAGCGTGAAGAAGATCGTCAGTTTCAGCCACGACGCCCACTCAATCAGCGCCAGATAACGGCCTGAATACTCAAGAATCATCGCCTCATGAATCATCGTCAGTTCAAGATGTGTGGCTGGGTTATCCACCGGCAAACGGCCGGTTTCGGCCAGCGTCACGATAAACAACGCGACAAACGCGAGTATATGGCCCGGGCTTAAGGTCACCGCGGTATTCGCCAACTCTTGCGTCACGATGCGCCCCAGGTTCGTGGATCCCGCGCTGAGAGCAAGGCCGAAGATAGCAAGCGCAATTGTCGGCTCGGCGATGGCCGCCACCGTCATCTCACGACTCGCCCCCATCCCACCGAATGCGGTTCCTGGATCGAGTCCTGCCAAAGCAAGAAAGAACGTACCCAGCAACAGCAGGTATACGACCATCAGCAGATCACCCATGCCATCCAACGCCAGAGGCGCAACAATCATCGGAACAAGCAGCGTTACGGTGATCGTGCTAGCGAAGATAATGTATGGCGCAATGCGGAACAACCACGAGGCATTGTTCGACATGACCACCTCTTTACCGAACAACTTGCGCAGTTCGAAGTACGGTTGCCATGGTGGTGCGCCACGCCGATTCTGTAAACGGGCCTTTAGCCATCTCACGAAGCCTGCCAATCCAGGTGCAAGCAATAGCGCCAGTATGACCTGCGCTATTTCAAGAACATATCCTGTTATTACCATTGTTTACCTATGGCCTTGCGCTTGTGTGAATCAATCAAAACCATCTCGCCGCGATGAGCAGCAGAATAAGAATGACTGCGACATACATCAGATACAAATGCAACGATCCTGCCTGTATGCGTCGAACTTGCCGCGAAATGCGTTGTACAAGCCGCAATAGCGGATCGTAAAGCACGCGATCGAATAGCGGTGTGATCCTGCTCGAGTATTTGATCGACTTCACAAAGTACTTCGATTCGGGATGAAAGTCGATGGAAAGCTCCTTTGTAGGGCGATATAGTTCGGCGAATACCCTGCGCAACGGCTCGGCAAACGAGGTCGCGGTGTACTCCATGCGCGGCGTCTGACCAATGCGCCCGCAGCCCCAGGTGTCACCGACGCGCAATTTACGATTGACACGCATGAACCTCATCACAAGAGGAACGAGTACGAGCAGAATGAGCAACCCCAACGCAATCCACGTTGGCGAAATCTGGGCGAAGCCCGCCGGGGCATGTACCGATAGATCGAGCGTGAAGACAGGCCGCGTGTCGGGTAGGCCGCCGAGGCCGGCCAGTACACCGCCCAGCACCGGTACGACCGCAAATGGCGCAAGGCCGAGTGCGACGCATGCCAGCGCGAGAATCATCATGCCCACCCGCATGGACAGTGGCGACTCATGTGCGTTCTCGGCTTCGTGCGAACGCGGGATGGCGAGAAATGAAATGCCGAAGGCTTTTACAAAGCACGCGGCCGCCAGACCGCTGGTCAGCGCGAGCATTCCAACCGCAAGTGGAATTGTCAACGCGATTTCGGGCGCGGGCAGATTGAGGCCGCCCAGTAACGACTGGAAAACCAACCATTCAGACGCGAAGCCGTTGAGCGGCGGCAGCGCGGAGATGGCAGCCGAGCCGACCAGAAAGAACAGCGCCGTCCATGGCATGCGCTTGATCAGGCCGCCCATCTCTTCCATGTTGCGCGTGCCCGTCGCGTGCAGCACCGATCCCGCGCCGAGAAACAGCAACCCCTTGAAACTCGCGTGATTGATCGTGTGATACAGCCCGCCGATGAAGCCCAGCGCCGCCAGCGTCATCAGGTGAGAACTATGAAAGATCAGCCCCGCGCCCAGGCCGATAAAGATGATGCCGATATTCTCGACCGAGTGATAGGCCAGCAGGCGTTTCAGGTCGTGCTCCATCAGCGCGTACAGCACGCCGAGTAGAGCCGATGCCACGCCGAGACCCAGCACCAATGCCCCCCACCACGACGGCCCGCCGCCCAGCAAGTCGAGCGCGACGCGCAGCAATCCATATACGCCCAGCTTAATCATCACTCCCGACATCAACGCTGAGACGTGACTCGGCGCAGCGGGATGCGCGCGCGGCAGCCACACGTGCAGCGGCACAATGCCCGCCTTCGATCCAAAGCCGAGCAGCGCCAACACAAAAATGAGGTTGCGGGCTTCCGGCGACAGCGTTCCCGCGCTGGAGCGCAGGTCGGCGAATGCGCCCGCTCCGCCATTCATCAATAGCACGAACGCGGCGAGCAGCAACGCCAGCCCAGCGTGGGTCATGGCCGCATACCAGTTGCCCGCGCGCAGCGTTCCATCTTCGCTCGATTCTGTAATTACAAGGAAGTAAGATGTCAGCGACATGCCTTCCCACATCAGCAGGAAGGTGAGCACGTTATCGGCCAGCGTGACTAAGCTCATCGCCAGCAGGAACAGATTGAACATGACGCCGAGTAAGCGAAGCGATGCGCGCCCGTTCTCGTAGGCTTTCGTGTAGCCCGCGCCGTAAATCGCCGCCGGGATCGCCCCCACGCCGATCACGACGAGAAAGAACGCGCCGAGTGGATCGAGCCGCAAAGCGAGGCCGCCCGCGATTGGAAGCAGCTCGGGAATCGATAGCGTGAATGGCTGGCCTGAAATGATCACCACTGCGCCGAAGGCGCAGCCCGCGCCCGCACCGATCACCGCGCCGGCCGCTACCAGCCACCGCCCGATCGGGCCCCGCCCGCCCAACAGCGCTACGAATGCACCGAAGCCGTAAGCTGCAATCATCACTAGAAATAAAACAATCGTCATAATCTATCGCTTTGTTCTCAGAAGACTTGAATAGAACCGGGCGCATGCGCCAGTCATCGACCGGAGCGGCTACGTAAACCCGGCCTGTGCCAGTGAGCATGACGGCCGAAGCCGGTTGAGCCAGAGCAGGGGAAACTCCAGATGTTCATGTGCGTTTCGTCGGCATCCGATCCAGCGCCGCCAGGATCCCACGCAGAATGTCAGCAGGTTCGGGCGGGCAGCCCGGCACAAACACATCAACAGGAATTACCTTGTCAATGCTTCCGATGACTGCGTAGCTGCCCTTGAACACGCCGCACGTCTTGGCACAATCGCCCACCGCAACCACCAGTTTCGGATCGGGTGTGGCCTCATACGTCTTGCGCAACGGCACTTCCATGTTGCGCGTCACCGGACCTGTGACTAGCAGCATATCGGCGTGACGTGGCGATGCCACGAAATGTATCCCAAAGCGCTCACTGTCATATACCGGGCCGGTAAGACCCGTGATTTCGAGCTCGCAGCCATTGCACGATCCGGCATCGACCTCGCGGATGGCGAGGGCGCGACCAAGCAACTGTTGTACCTTCCGGTCCACCTGGGCAACCAACTGTATGATTTCAGCCTCATCAGGACCGAGCGGCTCCGTCACAATTCCAGTCTGAAGTATTTTCTTAAAGAGAGCAGGCATAGTTATCCTTCTGACTTAAATGACAAGACCCATCAACCTCGACTGAGGTTGTGGGTCATTTGGCACGCTGGCGAGGTTAGCTGACGGGTTCGGATCCCAAATGTGATCCTACCGGGCAAGCCCGGATTCACCCCACATGCCATCGGTTCCCCCGCGTCTGTCAGTCAGACTTTAGCGTTTTTCCCAGTAAGCGTTTTCAGTTTCTAGGGTGCGCGGGCATACGCGCGCCTGGTGGTGCGTTCGGGCGGATCCTCAGACGCACCTTCTTCTTCAAGTTGCTCCAACATCGATTGCGTATCGATGAGTGCTGCGTTGAAGATACGGCGAGCGACATCTAGTAATTCAAACACCTGGGGATCGCGCACACGATAATACACACTGGTCCCCTCCTTACGCGCCTCGACGATGTTCCGGTTGCGCAAAACGGCCAACTGCTGCGAAACACCGGACGATTCGATTTCCAGCTTCGTCTGCAGTTCATTGACGCTCATTTCACCCGCACGCAAGAGTTCCAGGATTCTAATGCGGGTTGGATGAGCCAGCGCCTTAAAAAACTCGGTTTTGAACCGGCGCAGGGAATCATGCATGGTTACCACGATGCAAAAGATTATTGCTTAGCAAATTGCTATCTTTGAATATTGATAAATTGTATTTTAGCCAAATAATGGGGTTGCGTCAAATGCGCTGGTTGCGCGGTGGCGCCCTCCCCCTGCCCCCTCCCGTTCGTTCCTCACAGGAGGGGAGGCAACGGCCGTTCCCCACGATCCCGCTGCGTGCCTTGCGGGCGGGGGAACGCATTTCTGCCTCTTCGGAAATTCCGCGAGTGGTATACTTCCCCATTATGAGCAGCAAGTTGACTTTGGTATTGAAGTCGATGCGATTGCCCGGCGTGATCTGACGCGCGGGCCAGTTTGCTGCTGCCACAACCAGTCGGCATTGGTCTAGATATCTTCTACCGCTCGCGCGCACGCCGGGCGGTTTTTTTATCACCGGCGACGGGCAGCGCGAGGCGCAGTCGATTTACATCGTTGCCGCCCACAGACCCGCAGCCGGCGGCGCGTACTGACGTTCAGCGGATGGTTCAAGAGCAGAGTGAGGGAAATCGAATGGCGCCTGAAAACATATTAGTCTGCGTCGCCTGGCCGTATGCCAATGGCGACCTGCACGTGGGACACGTGGCGGGGGCGTATCTGCCCGCCGATATCTTTGCGCGCTATCATCGCCTGAAGGGCAACCGGGTCGTCATGGTCAGCGGCAGCGACTCGCACGGCACGCCCATCGTGGTGCGCGCCGACAAGGAAGGCAAGACGCCGCGCGAGGTGTTCGAATATTTCCATGCGCGTTTCCTGGAGACACAGAAGAACCTGGGCGTGAGCTACGACCTGTTCACGCACACCGACACCCAGAATCACCGCCGGATCGGCCAGCAGATGTTCACACGCCTGCTGGAGAACGAATACCTCTACAAGGCCAAACAGAAGCAACTGTACTCGGAGTCGCAGAGCAAGTTCCTGCCCGACCGTCTGGTCGAGGGCACCTGCCCGCACTGCGGGTACGACAAGGCGCGCGGCGACCAGTGCGACAACTGCGGTAAGTTGCTGGACGGCACCGAGTTGATTAATCCGCGCAGCCGCATCGACGGCAGTACCCCTGTGGTACGCGAGTCGGAGCACTATTTCTTCGACCTGCCCGCGCTGCGCGAGAAGCTGGTGGCTTACCTGTCAGACAAGGACAGCTACTGGCGCAGCACCGTGCTGGACTTCTCGCGCAATTACGCCGCTCATGCCGAGCCGCGCGCCTTCACGCGCGACCTGACCTGGGGCATCCCCATCCCGCTGCCGGATTCGGAGGGCAAGTGCATCTACGTGTGGTACGAGGCGCTGCTGGGCTACCTGACCGCCACCGTGGAGTGGGCATCGATCACCGGCCAGCCCGACGAGTGGAGGAAGTTCTGGTATGAGAAGGACGTGAAAATCTACAACTTCATCGGCAAGGACAACATCCTGTTCCACACGGTGTTGTGGCAGGCCGTGCTGCTCGGTATGGAGCGGCTGGGCCAGCCGTGGGACGGCGCAGATGTCGACAAGGTTTTCAACCTGCCCTATGACGTGCCGGCCAACCAGTACGTGAACCTGGGCGGGCAGAAGTTCTCCAAGAGCCTGGGCGTCTCTGTCGACGTGCTCGACCTGACGGCCAAATACGGAGCCGACCCGGTGCGTTACTACCTCACCAGCATTATGCCGGAAGCCAAGGACAGCGAATGGAGCTGGAACGACTTCGTATTGCGCAACAACAGCGAACTGCTGGCGAAATGGGGCAACCTGGTGCAGCGCACGCTTTCGCAGATCTGGAAGAACTTCGATCAGCGCATCCCGACGCCGGGCGAGTTGAGCGAGGCCGACAAGGCGTTGATCGCGCAGAGCGAGGCGGCTTTCGAGACGATCGGCGGGGCGCTGAACGCCGTGCACCTGCGCGATGCGCTGACGGGCGCGATCGAACTCGCTACGGCCACCAACCAGTATCTCGACCGCGAAGCGCCCTGGAAGACCATCAAGGCCGACAAGGCGCGCGCCGGCACGCAGTTGTACGTGGCGGCGCGCGTCATCGATTCGCTTTCCGTTCTGCTGTCGCCGTTCATCCCGTTTACCAGCGAAGCGGTGCGCAAGCAACTGGGTTATAAAGACACGCTGTTCGGCGAGCAATATATCGAGCAGGTCGGCGCGACCGACGACCGGCACGACGTGCTGCGCTATAACGCCGGCGCAGCGCGCGGCGAGTGGAAGCCGAGTAACCTGCAGCCCGGCCAGCCGCTGGGCGGCGAGCCGAAGGGGTTGATCGCGAAGATCGAACTGGCGTAGAAAACAAGTCTGACTTCTCGCAGAAGTCAGACTTGTGCGGTATTACAGCGCCCGCCAGATCGTCGCGCCGATGTAGCGGTCGGGGCTGCTCTGCGCGTCGTTGAAGTAATACACGGTGACGATGCTGCCGTCGGCGCGGCAGGCGCTGCGGGTGTAGCCGATGTCGCGGTTTGCCCCGTCATCGCGCAGGATGAGTTCATCGCCCCACGTCGCGCCTTCATCGGCGCTGAGTCGAGCGCAGATGCGACTCGGCGCCTGGCTCGTGCGCACGCCGTAGGTCAGGCACAATCGACCGTCGCGCAGGCGGATCAGCGCGGGTGGATTGCTGGGCGGTAACGAAGGCACGGGGTCGGTCGCGGGCTGCCAGGTCAAGCCATCGTCGTCCGAGCGCCAGGCGATGATGCTGCTGCGTGTCTCGTCTTGTTGCACGCGCAGCGCCACCAGGATATGGCCGGGCGACAGCCGTAGCGAGGCCGGCATGATGGCGAACCCTTCCTGCTGCTCCGGGCCGATCCACGCTTGCAGCGCCCACGTCCTGCCGCCGTCGCGCGTGCGCGCGCATAGCGGGCGACCTTCGCGCCTGTTGGTTTTGGCCGCAGTCAGAAACAAGGTGCAGTCACCCGCGCCGTTGACCAGGTAGTCGGTGCGCGCGGCGATGCCGTTGGTGTCCATGTCGGGCAGGCGATAGGGCCCTGCCCAGGAATGGCCGCGATCCAGCGATGTCCAGAAGCGCGACGGGCCGGCGTGAAAACTGGCGTGGCTGAACGTCATGGCGAAGCCGGGGTGCGAGAAATCGATCCCGCCCGGGCAGGCGGCTGCGCCGGCATGCGGGTTGGGGGGGCCTGCGGCGTTGCCGGCATCGACCAGGTTGTCCAGCGCATCCGGCAGCGTATCTTCCAGCGCCCACGTCTCGCCGCCATCGCGGCTGCGCGCGAAGACCTTGCGGATGGGCTGATCCCAATCGATAGCATGGCCGTTTTGCGCCTTGTACGCGCCGATCTGAAAGCCGACCAGTATCTCGTCTCCCCACACCCAGATGCCATGGTTGGCCGGCCAGCCGCCATAGCGACCGGGTTGATAGAAAACCCGCACGTGCTTGAGCACATCAACCGGTGGTGATGATCGTGGCATGTGCGGGATTATCTCAGGCCGCCACGTGTTGAGCAAGCGCGGTCTGTTGCTCGCTTTCCGCCCACAGCCGCACCACTGCATCGGTATCATAGGAGGCCGGCGACGATTGAACCGCGCGCTTGTCCGTGAAGTACTTGCCCATCACGCCTTCCACTTCGGGTGAACTGGCCAGGTAAATGCTCGTCTCCGCCCCTTTGGCGGGCGAGCGCCGACGCGCTGCGCGATCTTCATCCCGACGCCCATCAGCCCGCCGTTGTTGTGCCCGAAACCGGTCGCCACGAAACCGGGGTGCAGCGCGTTTGCCGTGACACGGGTGCCCGCCAGCCGGCGCGCCAGCTCGTAGGTGAACTGCACGTTCGCCAGCTTGGACTGGTTGTAGGCCGTCCATCCGCTGTAGCCGGTCTTGAATTCGGGGTCTGCGAAGTTGATCTGCTTTGCGCCTTCGTGCGCGCCCGACGACACGCTGACGACGCGCGCGGCCGGCGCAGCCTTCAGAGCGTCGAGCAGAAGGTTGGTGAGCAGGAAGTAGTTCAGGAGGTTGAGCGCCCAGGTCATCTCGATGCCGTCGGGGCTGGTCTGGCGCGTGGAAAAATACATCCCGGCGTTGTTCACCAGGACGTCGATGCGACTGTGCCTGGCCTTGATTTCATCGGCCAGCCGGCGCACCTGCCCCTGAACGGACAGGTCGGCTACCACGTATTCCACCTGCGCATTGCCGGTGGCGGCCTTGATGCGCGCCGCAGAATCGGCGCAACGGGCGGGGCTGCGCCCCACGCCGATGACCGTCGCGCCCATCTGCGCGAGCGCCTGCGCGGTCACTTCGCCGATGCCATTCGTGGCGCCGGTGACGATGCAGGTCTTGCCTGCCAAGGGTGTGTCCATATTTACCAATCCTTTACTCATCCATGAAACATTACATCCAGGTTGCCGCCCCGCGTCATGCCGGGCGCAGCGTCCTATCATAGCGCCTTCGCCTTAGTGGGCGGGCGTCTCAGACATCTTCCGGGAAAGTCTTAAATCATACGCCGATGTATGCCATGTCTCTTGTCCGGCCGGGATGTGATAAGGTCTGAGAACCATGTATATACCCGCATCCTTCTCTGAGACAGACGCCGCCACGCTGTACCAGTTCATGCGCGACAACAACTTCGCGACGCTGGTCACGGCCATTGAGACACAAGTCACGGCAACCCATCTCCCCTTCCTGGTGGATGCGGGGCGCGGGGTTTTGCGCGCGCACCTCGCCCGCGCGAACGTTCAATGGCAGCATTTTGACGGGCGCGAGGCGCTGGTCATTTTCCAGGGGCCGCACGCTTACGTATCGCCGACCTGGTATGAAGCGCATCCCAGCGTCCCGACATGGAACTACACGGCGGCGCATGTGTATGGGGTTCCGCATATTGTCAGCGACGAAACGCTGCTGCGCCGCATGTTGCGCGAGTTGGTGGAACAGCACGAGCGCGATCGCCGCCCCGAGTGGCAGATGCACCTGCCTGAAGAGTACATGCACAGGATGATGCAGGCGATCGTGGGTTTCGAACTCGCGATCACGCGCATCGAGGGGAAGTTCAAGCTCAGCCAGAATCGCAGCGAGGCCGACGTTGCAGGTGTGATCGCCGCGCTGTCAGGCAGCCCTGCTGCGCACGATCGCGAAACAGGCGCGCCTCATCGGCGTGATCCCGCCGCGTACGAGTCATCCCTGCGACCCTATTTATACGAGGCTCGCAGCCTTCGCAAGGGTGAGTTAAGGTCGCGCCATTCAGCGCACGATGGAGAAGAAAAACTCGTCGAAGAGATCGTTGGTGATATGGTGGCGGGCGGAGCAGCGCAGCGTGCCTTCCAGTTCGAAGCCCGCCCGGCGCGCCACGGCGGCGCTCTGCGCATTCTGCGTGCTGCACACGATCTGCAGGCGGCGCGCGCCCAGCACGTCGAAGGCGAAGTCGCGCAGCCCGATGGTCGTCTCGGTGGCGTAACCCCTGCCTGCATACGGCGTGCGCACCCAGTAGCCGATCTCGAACGACGGCACCGACCAGTCGGGGTAATGCAGCCCGCTGGAGCCGATCAGCGCGCCGGTCTCCTTGAGAAACATCAGGAACCACAGATCAGTGCGCTGCAGGAACATGACATGGGCGTGGCGCATGCGCGCCTCGTCTTCTTCCAGCGCCGGCGTGGGCACCGACCAGCGCAGCCAGGGGCGCAACTCGGGCAGCGAGTCCAGCACGGCGGCATGGTATTCCGCGCCGTCGCCGGGGCGCGGGCAGCGCAGCGTCAGGCGCGCGGTCTCGAAACACTCCGGGATATTGCGCAGGATGTCATCCATCGGTCAGCCCGGTTCTATGATAAACCCACGTCGATACCGACAGACTCTTGGAGTTTCTACCAGGCCGCATATGCGCTGTCACGGCAGCCGTGGTTGTCTGGATTCCCGCTTGCGCGGGAACGACCAGTGGTTCATCATGCCCGCGACGGCGGGCATCCAGCCGTACTCTTACCAATCTCCAATCTCCAATCTCTAATAGACGTTATAAGAAATAAAGTTTTCGCTCACCGTCGTACTGCACGCTTGCGGTGGCGGATTCGCAAATTGTGTAAACCTGTAGCTGTTTCCATGAAACGATCCGAGCATTCTATACGCGTGTTGCG
>JAMCQN010000069.1 GCA_023382055.1 Chloroflexota bacterium | reverse complement strand
GCAGCAATGCCGTCGGATGAATCCGGCGTCTGACCCATGCAAAACCGGCCAAGGCCGGTTGCGGGGCGGCTAACGCGCTTCGAGCGCGTTTAGTTTTTGCCAACCTGCGGTTTCTAACCGCAGACTGGCGGTGAGTTACGATAGAGGGATATGAGTGACTTCTCGAAATATCCGGAAGGCCTGCGGGACGTGCTGGAGGCGTTTGCCGAAAGCCCGGCCGACCGCAACGCCATGCTGATCGACTATTCCGATCAGTTCAGCAGCGTGCCGGATGACATCGCCAAACGGCCGTATCCCCCCGCAAACCGCGTGCCGCACTGCGAGTCCGACAGCTACGTATTTGTGGAACCGCTGGACAGCGGCAAGCGGCTGAACTTCCACATCGCCGTCGAGAATCCCTTCGGAGTGTCCGCGCGGGCGCTTTCGGCGATATTGGAATCGACGATCAACGGGCTGTCCAGCGCTGAAATCGCCGCCATGCCGATCGACGACATCGTGCCGACGCTGTTCGGTCCCAACATCTCCATGGGCAAGGGGCAAGGCCTGATGGGAATCGCCGCGATGATCAAGGCGCTGGCGCAGCGTTATGCGCAGGCGCAATAACGAAACGGCGACCGGCAGCCACTATCGCGTTATCATATGTCCTGCCAGCACAGGCAGCGCTGTTGTCCGTGAACGATTTATCCCGACTATGTTGAACTCACCCAAATCCCAACCGCCCCAGGACCGCCTGGAAGCCATCGCCGCGTTGCGCGCCGCGGTGGAGGACATCATGGCGGTCAGCGGTTATACCTATGACGAAAGCGGCGCGATTCACCTGCGCGGCAGGTTGAAGCTGCCCCCCGATCAGGCTTACCGCCCCCTGCGCGAGCGCGTCGAGCGCGCCGGCTATACGCCGTTCCTGAAGGATCAGGACGGCGTCGAAGGCGCATACGAGTTGACCGCGGTCCCTGGCGTGATCCCGCGCACGCTGCCCGACACGCGCGTCAACCTGTGGCTGTATATCGCGACCATCGTGTCGGTGGTTTTTACCGGCACGCAGTTCGGCAACAGCCAGACCGGCCTCGACTGGGGCGCGGGGCTTATGTTCGGCGCGACGGTGATGGCGATCCTGACCGCGCACGAGATGGGGCACTACATCGTGGGCAAGCTGCGCGGCGCGCCGGTGTCGCTGCCCTATTTCATCCCGCTGCCGATCATCGGCATCTTCGGGACAATGGGCGCCGTGATCGTGCAGCGCGAGCCGTTCGAGGACCGTCGCACGCTGCTGGAAGTGGGTATCGCCGGGCCGCTGGCCGGCTTTCTGCTGGCAGTGCCGCTGTTGTTGCTGGGGCTGAGCCTGTCTACGGTGCAGGCGCTGCCCGCGAGCGGTAACACCCTCATCTTCGGCGATTCGCTGCTGACGCAGACGCTGGGCGTGTGGCGGTTCGGCCCGCTCGCCCCCGGCGCCGACATCGTGGCGCACCCGATCCTGATCGCGGCGTGGTTCGGCCTGCTGATCACCGGCATCAACCTGGTGCCGGCTGGGCAGTTGGACGGCGGGCATATCGCCTACGCCATCCTGGGGCAGCGTGCCAAATACCTGTCCTACGTCATGATCGCCATATTTATGGCGCTGGCCTTGCTGCTGTCGGAGAGCTGGCTGCTATGGGCGATCCTGCTGCTGCTGTTCGGGCGCAGCCACCCGCCGTCGCTCAACCAGTCGGTTAAGCTGGAGCCGATCCACTTCGCGCTGGCGCTCATCGCGGTGCTGGTGCTCGTGCTGGTATTCGTGCCGAACCCGCTGTCGGGGTTATAACACGCGCCGACAGCCTGAAGATCGACCACTCCAGCCCCGACATGCGCACCAGGCGCTCGCATTCAACCTTGTGGCGGGCATAGTGCGCCACAAGGCTGCACCGGGTCCCACACGGTGCGCGGCGGAGTTGGTCCTCCGTCCGGCCGAACACGTGGTACGACGACATGATCAGCAGGCGCGGCGGCGCGGGCAGTTGCTTCATGGCCGTGATGAGGTTCTGCGTGCCGCCCACGTTGATCTCGCGCGCCCAGTCGGGGCGATCCTCCGACTCGACGCCCGTGGCCGACAGCTTGGTCGCGCACTGCAGCGGAGACGTCGTCGGGGCGGCGCAGGTCGCCCCATACCGTCTGCAGTTGGTCGCCGTACCGGCGGCTGAATACCTCGGCTACCTTGAGATTGGATCGGGTCGGCAGGTCGAAGCAGCGCACGCGGTGTCCCGCGCCGGCCAATTCGCCCAGGGTGCTGCGGCCGATATTGCCGAAGGCGCCCGTCAGTAATACGTTCATACTATTTGTCCTTGTTTCCATGCTTGCGATGCGATTTCTTCTTCTTTTTCTTCTTCGCGGGGATATCCGGCAGCGGTGCGACGCCTGGCGATTCTGAACTGATGGGCAACACTGCCTCGCTGTCGGCGGCCAGATTAGCCAGGAACAGGCGCATGCTGTCGCGCAGCACCTTGCCCCAGTCCGCGCCGTCGGGGTCCATCATGCCCTGCAGCAGCAGCCCCACCACCAGCGACAAGAGCATCTGCGCGGCCAGGTCGGGTTCCACAGCCCTGAAAGCGCCCTGCGCGATGCCGCCGCGGATAAT
>JAMCQN010000173.1 GCA_023382055.1 Chloroflexota bacterium | reverse complement strand
CAATCTCTCTTAACATTATGGCAATCGTGAATTTGAAACCTTCTCCGCTGGTGAAAAGCGGTGAACTGACGCGTGAATTTGTGGAGGCCTATTCGGCCTCGCTGAACGATCCCGAGTGGCTGGCCGCGCGCCGCCTGGAGGCGCTGCGCGTCTTCCGCGATACGCCGGCTCCGCAGCGCAGCGATGAACTGTGGCGGCGCGTGGATCTCAGCACGTTCAAACTGGATCAGGTGATTCCCGCTATATCCGCGGGGGTCTCTGTTGCGCCCGGCTCATTCGATGAGTTGATTACAAACATTACTGCATCGAATGCGCCCGGATGGGCGTTGCACGTGGATGGCGGCCTCGTGCAACGCTATCTCGATCCTGCGCTTGCCGCGCAGGGCGTGATCTTTACCGATCTGGCGACGGCTGTACGCGAGCACGCCGACCTGCTGGAAAAGTACCTGATGACGGAGTGCGTCAAGCTCACCGACGCCTACTTCGCCGCGCTGCACGGCATCTTTATGCAGGGCGGCATGGTGCTCGTCGTGCCCGGAGGGGTGCATATCCAGCAACCGCTGCGGGCGTTTACGCGCATGAGCGCCGGCCAGCGCACGGGCTTCAACCACGCGTTGATCGTGCTGGAGGAAGGCGCGCGCGCCACGCTGATCGAGGAGTTCGGCGCGCCGGGCGATGCGCCTGCTGCAGGCGCCGCACAGCTTCCACAAGCGCTTTATAACGGCGCGGTGGAGATCATCCTCGGCAAGGATAGCCAGTTCGACTACGTGAGCATCCAGGACTGGGGGCGCAACGTGTACAACTTCACGAACGAGCGCGCCAACCTGTATGAGAACGCGACGCTGCACTGGGTGAACGGCGGCATGGGCGCGAAGTTTACCAAGAGCGAGCTGCAGGTCGATCTGCTCGGTCCGCGCGGGACCGCGCTGCTGTCGGGCGTGTTCTTCACCGACGGCAAACAGCAGATGCACTTCGACACGCAGCAGAACCACATCGCGCAGTCCTGCAAGAGCGACCTGCTCTACAAGAACGCCCTGCGCGACGAATCGCGCACGGTGTGGCGCGGCAACATCCGCGTATTCCCCGGCGCGCAAAAGACGGACGGCTACCAGGCCAACCGCAACCTGCAGTTGTCGCACCGCTCGCGCGCCGACTCGATCCCCGGCCTGGAGATCGAGGCCGACGACGTGCGCTGCACGCACGGCGCGACGGTCGGGCAGATCGAGGCGGAGCCTATGTTCTACATGGCGTCGCGCGGCATACCCGAAGTGGATGCCCGCCGCCTGATGGTGGAAGGCTTCTTCGCCCCGGTCATCGACCGCATCCCGCTGGAAGAAACGCGCAACCGCCTGATCGAAGAGATCAGCAAGAAGATCGGCTGACCCGTTAAATTCCCGGAATCTGCGAGATTCCGGGAATTTTTTGCCCCTTTTGCAATAACGGTATGGGGCTTCGCAAGGATTGCATAAATCCAAATCCCCGGAATCCGGCCGAGCGCAGCTCGGCTTGCAGATTCCGGGGATTTTGATAAACGTCATGCGTCAAAGTGCGGTATAACCAAAAGTGATAATAGGAGGCGTCATGAAATACAGAGCTTTTGGCCGGCTGGGCTGGCAGGTATCGGAGATCGGTTTCGGCGCGTGGGCGATCGGCGGCGGTTGGGGCGCGCAGAGCAATGCGGATTCGCTGGCGGCGCTGCATCGAGCGCTCGACCTGGGCTGCAACTTCATCGACACCGCCGCCGGTTACGGCAACGGCCGCAGCGAGCGCCTGATCGGTCAGGTGCTCAAAGAGCGTACCGGTCAGCGCATCTACGTCGCCACCAAGATTCCGCCCGCGCCGGGCAACTGGCCGCCCAGCCCCTATGACCGCATCGAGGAGCGCTACTCCGAGCCTTATCTGTGCGCCCAGTTGGAGGAGCGCCTGCGCAACCTGGGCGTGGAGTGCGTCGACCTGATTCAGTTGCACACCTGGACGCGCGCGTGGAATCGCGACCCGCTGGCGCTGGACATCCTGCGCAAGTTCCAGAAGGAAGGCAAGCTGCTCGGCATCGGCATCAGCACTCCGGAGCATGACCAGAACTCGCTGATAGACCTGATGCGCAACGGCTGGCTCGACGTGGTGCAGGTGATCTACAACATCTTCGAGCAGGAGCCGCAGGCCGAATTCCTGCCCGCCGCCCACGAGCACAAGGTGGGCGTCATCGTGCGCGTGGCATTCGACGAGGGCGCGCTCACCGGCAAGTGGACGCCCGACACGAAATTTGAATCCGACGACTTCCGCAATAACTACTTCGCCGGCGACCGCCTGGCGCGCGCCGTGGCTCGCGTGGCGAAGGTGAAGGAAACCCTCGGCCAGGATGAGCCCAACCTGCCGGCGGCGGCGCTGAAGTTTGCGCTCAAGCCGGCGGCGGTATCCACCGTCATCCCCGGCATGCGCAACGTGCGCCAGGCGGAGATGAACTGCGGCGTCAGCGACCTGCCGCCTATGAGCGACGCGGTGGAAGCCCGCCTGCGCCCGCATAACTGGCTGCGCGGCTTCTGGTACGGCGGCAAATAACCCGCCCCGGCCATTAGCGTAGGGGCAGACCCATGTGTCTGCCCTGTGTCGAC
>JAMCQN010000015.1 GCA_023382055.1 Chloroflexota bacterium | reverse complement strand
TGCCGCGGCTGGCCGGCAGGGGGCGCAAGGATTGCCACCGGCGGGCGGATAGCTGCCTGGCGCTCGTCGGCTTGACCAAGTGGCAGCACCACCGGCCGTTCGAGATGTCGGGCGGCCAGCAGCAGCGCGTCGCCATCGCCCGTGCGCTGGCCAACGACCCCGACCTGATGCTGGCGGACGAGCCGACCGGCGAGCTCGACAGCACCACCGCGCGGGAGATCCTCGGCCTGTTCCGCAACATCGTCAAGGAGCAGGGCACCACGCTCGTGATGGCGACCCACGATCCGCTGGTCGACGAGTACGCGGACCAGGTCGTGCGGCTGCAGGACGGGCAGATTTTGACGGAAGGGTGACTTCCTCTAACATCCCCGTTGACGTTTGGCCAACACGCGCAGCCCAAGTCAATCCAATGGGCTGCGCACGGCCAGGCCGCCGCGCTGCAGGACGTGCGTGTAGATCATGGTCGTCTTCACGTCTTTGTGGCCGAGTAACTCCTGAACCGTGCGTATGTCGTAGCCGTTCTCCAGCAGGTGGGTGGCGAAGCTGTGCCGGAAGGTGTGGCAGGTCACACGCTTGTCGAGGCCGGCCGCCGCGGCAGCCTGTCGGACTGCCTTCTGTAACCCACTCTCGTCCAAGTGGTGACGGCGGGTGACCCCGGAACGTGGGTCTACCGAAAGCTGTTCGGACGGGAAGACGTATTGCCAGATCCACTCCCGGCTGGCGTTGGGATACTTGCGCTCCAACGCGTCGGGCAGATACACTGCGCCGTACCCCTTAGCCAGGTCTTCCTCGTGCAAGCGCTTGACGCGCTGCAGGTGCTCACGGAGCGGCTCAATCAGCGTGTCGGGCAACATCGTGACGCGATCCTCGTCGCCCTTGGTATCGCGCACGATAATGGCGCGACGCGCGAAGTCGAGGTCTTTGACGCGCAGGCGGAGGCATTCGAGCAAGCGCAGGCCACTGCCGTAAAGGAGCCTGGCCAGGAGTTGGTAGATGCCCGAGAGCTGGGCGATGACGCGCCGCGTCTCGTCTTTGGTCAGCACGGCCGGCAGGTGCGCAGGCTGTTTGGCGCGCACCGCGTCGATGGGGTAATCAAGCTCCTTCCTGAGGACATCGCGATACAGGAAGAGCAATGCGCTGAGGGCCTGGTTCTGGGTGGAGGCGGCGACGTGGTCTTCAACGGCCAGGTGCGTGAGGAAGGCCTCGATTTCCGGGCCGCCCATGTCCTTGGGATGGCGCTTGTCATGAAACAGGATGAAACGCCGAATCCAGCCGACGTAAGCTTCCTCGGTGCGGATAGAATAGTGCTTGACGCGGATCGCGTCGCTGACCTGGTCGAGCAGCCTCTTTTCCTGCGGTTTCCTGGGGAACTCGTTCATCAGATTGACCTCTTGACAGCAAAGGGATACTGACCTACAATGTAGGTGCTGGCAAACAAGATTGCAGCACCGGGTTGAGTATCCTCTCTTCAAATCCGTTTTCTGGATATTAGGCGGAAATCTTGCCGCCTAAAACACGATTCTTGAGGTATTATACGGATATAAGCCGTCTAATGCAACCTGGCGGGGTGGTTAGATGGATAGTTTCCGTGTAACGCCATTCTTAGGCGGAGTCTTTCCGTCTAAGAACAAGTTCAATTGCCGCTGCTGTAGCCTAGATGATCGCCATCTCGAAATGCTCTCCGCACAGGCAGGGCGGCAATCGAACACTGCGATGAAGCCGACCCGATGGGTTTATCGCCTGTTGATGGTACGTGCTCGGATGCACCGATCGCTTCCGCGATGGTTGGCTTGTAGGCGGCTTATCTACGCCGTTAGCCTGCTTGTTTCATCCATACGGTGTAGAAAACCAACCCGTCACAGAAAGGAGTCCACCACTTATGAACACCCATTCAACCCAAGATTCGAAGGTCAGGATAGGTGCCATCCGTTGGTTGGTGCGCGAAACGTTGGGCAATCTGATATTGATAGCAATTCTGTTTGGCATTGTGGGTCGGTGGAACTGGTGGATGGGATGGGCTTTGTCCGTTATATACATCCTCTGGACGGTTTCCACTGCGATTCTTATACTGCCCATTAATCCTGCTATGCTTGCTGAACGCTCTCGCCCTCACGCAGACACAAGAAAGTGGGACATGGCCTTGATGGGGGCGGCGGGGCTATTGATGGTCGCTGAGTATGTTATAGCGAGTCTGGATGTACGTTTGAGTTGGTCGCCGCAATTGCCGTTGGCCCTGCAAATCATCGGCCTCGTTGCAGCAATAGTGGGCTATGATTTCTTGCTCGTCTGGGCGATGGTGTCCAACGCTTTCTTCGTCACTACAGTTCGTATCCAGACAGAGCGGCAGCATACCGTCGTTTCTGGTGGGCCATATCGTTATCTGCGCCATCCCGGCTATCTGGGTAATCTTTTGTTGCACTGGGGGGTGCCGTTTATGCTGAATTCGTTGTGGGCAATCATTCCAGCTAGTATGCTGACTGTGGTGCTGATTGTACGGACAGCATTGGAAGACAAAACACTACATGCCGAATTGCCTGGCTACAAGGAGTATGCTGAACGCGTGCGTTATCGGCTGCTGCCTGGCGTATGGTAATAACCATCTGGCTGCGGATTGAACCATACGAAGAGAATAGGGCGCAGGCTAACAACGGGTTGCAGCCGACGTTGCTCCGCTGCGCTCCGCAAGGCGGCTTATGCGCCCCGTTAGGCCGAGAAGGGAGACGACAGCGTGATTGGGAAGACGTTACTGATATTTGGGCCAGGCGGCATTGGAAAAAGCCCGCTTGATGACATTATCAGGCGCGAAGTCGTCCGAGTGGATCCTTACCGTCTGCGCGAGCGTCCACGAGACAAGTCCGAAAACGGCGGCATACCTGATCTATTCTACGCGAACCGCAATCTTCGTTCCGAACTTACTTGGATATTCGATTGCTTGGGCGCTACGAAGGAAACGCTTTCAGTAGAGCCGCCCGTAGAATGGTTCCCCAAAGCCAGCACGGCCTTTTTCGATGTTCGTGGCGAATGGCAATGCCTCTTACTGGGTGCTCTTCAAGCGAACCTTGCCAAAGCTGAGATCTTCGCTCCCGTTGTTCCCGCGTTATTCAGTCGGCCAGATGTTCGCGGCCTCTTTGGCAGTCTGTCAATTGTGATCTTGAATCCGGTCGAATCACTTGCGAGTCTCAGCGGTGACTATCGAAAGTTGAAGAAGGCGACCGAGAACAACTGTCGGAACGCCGGACGCAGTGAGAAGGATATCGAGAAGCGCATTAAGTCAATTGATGATCCGAAAGCACCTGAGGCCGCAGCCTGGCTTGCGATGCTTAGCCTGGGTGGGCTTGAGTTTCCAAACTGGGCCTTCCCTGAGTATGTTTTTCAGAATGAGCGCAAGCAAAAACTGATTGAAGCACGGAAAGTCCTGGTTTCACGGTCGGCCAGTCTCCGTGAATTCTTGTTGTCCGAGGATGAGATTCACCGAATGCCCTAACCGCGGCCTTAGCAGGTGGCGTATTCCGTTTGGCCGTCGGTCGTGATAGCGGGTGGTCAGCACGTTTCGCCATCATTGGCGGCGGGTCGCGTCGGGCGGGCGTGGCTGGGGCAGCGGCCTAACACCACGTCCACCTGACGCCTGCGGCGGGGGGATCGTGGGTCGCGCAAGCAACTGGCCGCAGGCGCAGGTGACGTTTTTCGTTAGGCCAACTATACGGAAGCCTGTAGGTCAACCAGCGGAAGAACGCATGACTTACTGTCAAAACGATATTTGGCTGGTAAGATGAATAACTGCGGAATTCAAGAATGAACGTATATCTGGCACGGCAAATGTCTGTGATAATCATCAGTGGGAGGACACTATGGCCGATTTTCCCTACACACCGATTCCTGCAACCCTGGACAAGTTTTTCTCGCAAATCCAGATCATAGGCAAGCCGCCAAAGATAACCGTGAAATGGCTGGAATCTATAGGTTTAAAGAGTTCCAATGATCGGTATCTCACTGGCATCCTAAAAGCCTTGGGGTTTACGGATGCCTCGAGCATCCCAACAAACCAATGGCAGTTATATCGAAACAAAGCGCAAGCACGCGCAGTAATGGCCCGGAGTATCCAACAGGCCTATGCTCTCCTCTTCGAGACATATCCAGACGCGTTCAGGAAAGATGATGAATCGCTCAAGAATTTCTTCAGCACTCATACCGATGTCGGGGCGCAAGCAATCGCTTACATGGTGCGCACCTTCAAGGCTCTGGTTGCTCTCGCTGATTTTGATGCTGCAGCAGGGATTCCACCAACCGCCGCGACTATGGATGTAGCAAGTCAGACCAAGGTGACTTCGGAAAACGCGGCAGAGGTATTGACGAATGGAAAGGTTTCAGAGCGCCCATTGCTACCGATTTCGATGAATATACAGATTGTGATCCCTAGCGATGCTACCGAAGAACAATACGATAGGATATTCTCTAGCATAAGGAAATTCCTGACGAAACAAGGATAGCATGGCAAAGCATCTGGAGACAGAGGCGATCCAACACCTGCTTGCCGAGATTCGCAAGACGCCAGGTGTGACACATGCTGTCGATCGGGATGCAGTAGGGCGATTGCTAGCACTTCTGCGAGGAGATTGGTTTGTCTCCATTGCTGGGTACTTTCTGAATCATCGCGCCCAGTCACCTTATGCACAACTCGACGACGAATATAAAGTACAAGATCTGATCTATTGTCTGGCGTTATCGGTGATCCCCGATCTGCAATATGAGGATCCGCAACAGAAAACCACGGGAGCGTTAGCATCAACTCGCGTGGATTTCTCCAGTGCTCGAACTCGTACTTTCGTTGAGGTCAAACTGGCGACAAATACTCACACCATGAAGAAAGTTGAAGCAGAGATACACGAGGATATTACAAAGTACGGTAGACAGCGATCTTTTTCGCATCTTATTTTCTTCATTTATTGTCACCAGTACTCTCCACCGAGTCCGCGCGAGTTTGAGCGAGGATTGACGGGGGAACAGACGATAGACGGTCACCGATTCGACACATACTGCATTATCAAACCGTAGCAGTTATGGCTGGTTAGGCGAGAGACGTCAGCATGGTTCGCCGTGGTGGGCGGTCGGCCTCGTTTTGCGGGGGCTGGTCAGGGGCACGGGCCTAACACTGCGTCAAGCTGACGGCTGCGCCGGTAGGAGTTCGCGCGATTGTGGGTTGGGTGGGCGCAGCCGCAGCTTACGCGTGCCGTTAAGCCGCCGCTCGCTGCGCTGCGCGCCGCGGCGGCGGCTTAACGGGGCGGCGGCTATCGCCGCCCCGTTAAGCCGGACGAACCATCACTGTGAGTCAACCGACAGAACAAAGCGCAACGCGCCGAAAAATCAGGCGCCGATGCTGTGCTACAGGTTGGGGTTTCCGGCGAAACCTTGTACGCCACCATTCGTGGAATTCTCGATCATCCATCCTGCCGACCCTAACTTGCCGGAAGTACCGACTATGGTTAAGACTTTGAGAAAATTCGTTTTGAGGAATACGGAGAAGACACCATGAAAACAAAAAACTCACGCACAGCCAAATGCATCATCGTCGTTTTGTTATTATTGGGAGTATTGGCGGGACCCGCCGCAAAGGTGACAGATGTCCGCGCGGGGAATATACACGCGGATACGCCAAAGCAGATCGTTCAAGATAACCAACCGCCAACCTCAGACCCGGCGGCATACTGGACAGTCGAACGGATGAGGAACGCGATCCCTTACGATGTCATTCCCACAGATGGCATAATGTCGCAATCCGCGCCGGGATTGGGGGTGCCGATCACAGGCGTCCCGGGTTGGACTCCCAGCATTCCCCCGGATGGCTGGGCCGATCCGCTTGTCAGCGGCGCGGCTGGCACAATTCCCGCGCCGACGCCCACCAATGCCTACGTCACCGATTATGTCCCCACGAGTGATATTCACACCTTCCCTTATAACGCCACCGGGAAAGTCTATTTTGTAATGAACGGGAGAAACTATGTCTGCTCGGGTTCGGTGATTGGCGAGAATACCATCTGGACCGCCGGTCATTGTGTTTCAAATGGGCAGGGAACTTTTCACACCAACTGGTTGTATGTCCCCGTATTTAATATGTATACCTCCATCTATCCCGGCCCGTGGCTCGCATCCTACTACATAACAACGTTTGAATTTGCGCGCAACGTGGATCTGACCTATGATTATGCCATTGTGGGCGTCCGTCCGCCCTGGGTTACCGGCGGAAATTCCATACGCCATTACACCGGCGCGCTGGGATTTGCCTGGAATATGCCCCGCGCTCAAAATTGGAAATTACTGGGCTATCCCCAGCTCATCTTCGACGGCGTACGCATGGTGTACAGCGACAGCACCTACTGGGCGGATAACCCAAGATTCACTCCAGCCTCGGTCGGGGTGGGCAGCAACTTCAAGAGCGGCAGCAGCGGCGGACCCTGGATATTGAATTTTGCAAAAGGTCAAGCCGGACAGATCAACTACATGAATGGAACAAACTCTTACATCAGCTCTATTGCGGATGAAATCTATTCGCCCTACTTTGATGACCACGCCAAAGCCTTGTGGGATTGTTCCCAGACCGTCACGCCCAACCTCGACTTTAATTGCTTTGCCGGGGACGCGGCAAATAACTTGACGCTGATCTATACTCCCAGCAGCGATCCGCTCACACCGGGCGCGCCGTTCGCGTACACCATCGGCATCCACAATCCCAGCCTCGCCGCTGCCACCACCATCGTGTTGGACGTTTCCATGCCTGTCCCGGTGACCAGCGCTGATTTACCCGGCGGCGCCTGCGTTGTGAACGGCAGCGCGGTTCAATGCGCACTGGCAAGCCTCGCCGCCGGCGGGACGGCGAATGTCGCGCTGTCCGTCAACGCGCCCTCGGCGAGCGCTTACTCCGTTATTACCACAGCCAGAGTCAAGTTCGACCAGCAGGTAGTTTGGGATTATCAAACCAGCTTTGAAACGAAAATCGCCTGCTCCAATACGATCACGGTTGCCAACACCAATGACAGCGGGGCTGGCTCGCTGCGCCAGGCATTGGTGGATGCCTGCGTCAGCGGCACAATTAACTTTGACCCAAGTCTCTCCGGCGCGACTATCCGCCTGTCTTCCCAGTTGGAACCCGCCAGCGTGACCATTGACGGTTCGGTGCTGGCGTCACGCCTCACGATCAGCGGCGACACGGATGGTAATGGGACTGGCGACACACGTGTTTTCTCAGCGATGAATGTGACGTTTGACAGCCTGATCATCACCCAGGGCAATGCCGGTGTGAACGATGGCGGCGGCATTTCTGGGAACGGCATTACCGTGAAGAACTGTATTCTTTCCGAAAACCGCGCCGCCAACGGCGGCGGTATTTTCAGCGGTTATCTCGTATTGGCTAACAGCATCTTTTCAGGTAACTCCGCTACAGGCGATGGCGGCGGGGTATATGCTGACAGCAGCAGCACTTTCTCAATTGCCAACAGTACATTCTCCGCCAATTCTGCCGCAGGCAATGGCGGTGGAATCTATGTTCAGGGTAATAAGGATGCGGAGGTGGCAAACAGCTCCTTCTCAGGCAATACCGCGTCTAATGGCGGCGGTCTCTATGCCGCTTACGGCAGCCTGGTTAATCTGGTGAATGATACCTTCTCCGCCAACTCAGCCTCTGTTTCAGGTGGCGGTACTTTCATTGACACGAACACTAACGCCGCCTTATCCTATGCCAATACGATCATTGCGAATTCCACCGGCGGGGGGGATTGTTACATCGTCAATGGCGGCACACCCGGCGTAAATCTCAACAATCTGGTGGAGGACGGTTCCTGCGCGGCTGCTTTAACCCGCGACCCAAAACTTGGCGCGCTGACCGGCTCCCCGGCATACTTCCCGCTCAATGGCAGCTCGCCCGCGATTGACGCAGGCGACGATGCAGTTTGCGCAGCCGCGCCGGTGAGTAACACTTCACAAAATGGACTCACTCGTCCACAGGGCGCACATTGCGATATCGGCTCTGTGGAAGCCCTTAGATTCCTGCTATATCTCCCGCTGGTAATACGATAAGGGTGTGTTTCGTTTCAGTTGAAGCAATGAGCGCCGATTCGCACCGATTAGGCGGATATTTGACCAGAATTGCGACCAATATTTGTTCAAATTTGCGTCCATGGGTGTTCAGCTCCCATATATGGGGGGCAAAATTAAACTGTTATAACGTCTAACGTGTTGCGTGTCCCGAAGGGGTAAATCTTCAAAACGGAACACGCAACACGGCTTTCTCTCAACTCATTTGAAACGCGCCCAACTGATTTGAGACCTGACAGGTTTCAGCGTGACGCGTGTCCATCGTGTTGCTCGCGTGGACGAAGGCGCGAGTTGGGGGGTGAATTCTCGGAAACCTGTCAGGTCTGCCGGCTGGGGGTCGAAATGACTTAAAACCAAAGGCGCTCTTGGGATTCATGGGCGCCTTTTTTGATTGGATGGAAATTTTCATCGCCGCGTTCAATCATATTTACCCAAACCTGCCCGTGACATAATCCTCCGTCCGCTTGTCTTTGGGGTTGGTGAAGATCTCCCGACCAGGCCGGAATTCCACCAGTTCGCCCTGCAAAAAGAAGGCGGCGTGGTCGGCGGTGCGGCCTGCCTGTTGGACGGAGTGCGGGACGAGGATGATGGTGTAATCCTTCTTCAGTTCCTGCAAGGCGGCTTCGACTTTGCCCGTGGAGATCGGGTCGAGTCCCGAGGTCGGTTCGTCGAGCAGGATGATTTGGGGTTGGAGCGCCAGCACACGCGCCAGGCAGACGCGCTGTTGCTGTCCGCCCGAGAGCGCGAGATGTCCATCACGATGCTCGTGTCCACGCACGATATGGCGCTGGTCAAAGAATTGTTCCCGCGCACCATCATCATGGATGAGGGAAGAATTGTCGCGGATGGCTTGACGATGGAAATTCTGGAGGATGAGAAGCTGCTGGAGGCGCATGGGTTGGAGAGGGTATAATCAGTAATCAGTAATCAGTGACTGCCGAAGCAGGAGATGTTTATGAGTGACGCAACCCTTATCGAAAAAAGCATCCGCATATCCGCCGAGCGCGCCGATCACCTCAGCCGCCTGGCTCACATCAAGGCCTTGAGCGAAGATCAACTGATCGAAAAAGCGCTGGACGTTCTTTTCAGCCTGGCCGACCTTCTCGAATCCCGCTCTGAGAGGCAGGGGTGGTCTTTCCTGTCGGAGGATTCTCTCCGGCGCATCTGGGACAACGACAAAGATGCCATCTACGACAACTGGAGGGAATTGTATGCCCCACCAGCGCGGTGACGTTCTACTCGTTCCGTTTCCGTTCAGCGACCTGGGCGCGGCCAAAGTGCGGCCGGCCGTTGTGGGTGGTGGGGCCGGCGCCTAACACTCGGTTCCAGCGGACGGGCCGCGCTGCCCGTCGTGAAAGGTCAGGCGTCACCGGCCCGCCGCTGAACCGTGACCGTTAGATACTATGCAGGGCTTGTGATGGCGGATCGCTTTTGGTAAGCTCCTTGGAAGAAAGGAGTCTTCCCATGGAGCAAACGATCCGCCAAAAAGAGTATAGCACACGACCGACCCTGTACCTGGCCTTCGAGTTGAGCAACCAGGACTGGAAACTGGGCTTCACCGTCGGCCTCGGCCAGCCCACCCGGCAGCGCAAGATCGCCGCCGGTGACACCACCGGCGCATCAGCCGGCAAGTCGAACCGCTGCCTGGCCAGCGTGATTTCCCGCTTGAGCGCCGTGAGATCGGGGCGCTGGCCGGGCTGACGCCCACGCCCTTTCAGAGTGGCGCCGATGACCATGAACAGGGCACACCTGCACTGCACCGGCGGTTTGTGCCGGTGCAAGTGTCAGCAAAGCAGGCAACACCCGGATTCGGGCCATGGCCATCGAGATCGCCTGGGGCTGGTTGCGCCACCAACCGGAGAGCGCACTCAGTCAGTGGTATCAGGAACGCTTTGGCGCAGGCGGCACGCGCGTTCATAAGATTGGCATCGTCGCCCTGGCCCGCAAGCTGCTGATTGCCCTGTGGCATTACCTGGAAAGCGGTGAGTTGCCGGAGGACGCGGTCCTCAAACCAGCCACCGCGTGAACCAGGGTTAGGTCCAGCGGTTGGGCCTAGCCACCTGCTTCTGGTGTGAGCGTGCCGTTTGGGCCGCCGGGTTTCCTGACAGGGAACCGCCCGTTAGATGGAGCCGCTCACCAGGAGGCCGTCGTTCCTGGGCGCACACAGTACCAGGTGTCTGGTACGGCCAACCCGCTACCAGCACGGATAGAAGGCGGTTCGGAACACGCAGGTGTCCGACGCTACGGCGCCGCCAGATACGAAGCGCAGGTCGCACGGCAGGCCACCGCATGGGTTTGGCGCTGTTTGTCGCATCCATCGGTGTTCAGCCAAGCGTCCCCACAGGGGTCGCTCAGCCCTTTGCGCCTACCACCAAGGACCTGACAAAAGCGCCAACATAGAGGGCCTGCCATGCTCGCCATGGAGTCATCCCCTACCACTGTAATGCGTACTTGACGAAAGTACGCCATTGGCGTATAATCTTCCTGAGTTCTACACATAATACGCGTGCTGGCATGGTCATCATTGAGACCGCGATCTTCACCCGGCAAGTGCAGGCATTGCTTGCGGACGAAGAATACCGTGAACTGCAAACGGCCCTGGTCAATCGGCCGCACCTGGGGTCAGTGATTCCGGGGAGTGGCGGCTTGCGGAAGACGCGTTGGTCCCTGCCTGGCAGGGGCAAACGAGGTGGCATACGCGTGATCTACTACTGGGCCGTGACCCAGGAACAGCTTCTCATGTTGTTCATGTATCCCAAGAGTGAGCGCGACGACCTGACCGCAGCACAAATCAAGATCCTGCGCACGATCGTGGAAGAGGAATACCCATGAAAGACGAGTTGTTTGAGGAACTGGTAGCCAGTGTTCGTGAGGGTGGCGCCATTCTGCGCGGCGAAGCTGCGCCAGCGCGCAAGTTCATCGTGGCTGGTCCGGATGTGAAGTGCATTCGTGCCAGCTACAAGCTGTCCCAGGGCGAGTTTGCCGCTCTGATGGGGATCAGTGTGGCTACGTTACGCAATTGGGAGCAAGGACGTCGTACGCCTGAGGGTCCGGCCCGTATTCTCCTGCAAGTGGCCGCAAAACACCCGGACGCAGTTTGGGATGTCGTCCGTGCCGATGAACGAGGGTAGATGATCAGGTGACGGTCCGCCGTCACAGGGCCTAACCAGGGCTTGCACCTGACGGCTGCGCCGGTCGCACTGTGGGCCGCGGGAGTCACGGAGGCGCAGCCGCAGGTGAAGCCGGCCGTTAGGCCAGCCGTTGGGAAGGACTTGTACGGCACAGACTGAGCCATCCGACCGAACTTCGTTTCCTCGCAGCCGTAACTTGTCAACCATAACGTCTTGCGTTATGATGGGGCCATGATCAAGTCCTTCCACGACAAGGACACCGAGCGACTCTTTCAGCGCCAGTTCCTGCGCCATTTTCCCCCCGAACTCCATCGCCTTGCCTGGCGCAAGTTGGTCCAGCTGGATGTCGCTGAACGGTTGGATGATCTGCGTATCCCGCCCGCCAATCGTCTGGAATGGTTTTCGGGCGATCGCACTGGCCAGCATAGCATTCGCATCAATGATCAGTGGCGCATCTGCTTTCGCTGGCAGGACGGAGACGCCTACGATGTCGAGGTAACGGACTATCATTGACCGTGAGAGGATCAGCACCATGAGCGCCCAGTTTGCGCCGGTACATCCCGGCGAGATTCTATTGGAGGAGTTTCTGAAGCCGTTGGGCATCAGCCAGTACCGCCTGGCGCAGGACATCGGCGTCCCACCGCGCCGCATCAACGAAATTGTGCATGGCAAGCGTGCCGTCAGCGCCGATACGGCTCTGCGGCTATCGCGCTACTTCGGGCTGTCGGAGCGGTACTGGCTGAATCTCCAGGCGCGTTACGATCTTGAGGTGGAGAAAGATCGCTTGGAAGGACGCTTGGAGCACGAGGTGCGCGTGTTCAACCACGCTGCGTCGTCATCTGTGCCTGCCTAACCACCGCTTCCACCTGACCGGCGGGACGTCGCCGGTCAGAGTGAGACGCCGACCATCTACTATCTGCCGCAACGCCCGCCGGCAGGTGAACCTTGCCGTTAAGCCGCCGCTCGCTGCGCTGCGCGCCGCGTCCGCCCTAATGGGCGCGAGCTGTGCGAGAAGTTAGGCGGCCTGCTCGCTCCCGCTCGCGTCCGCCTACCTTCTCGCGCGAGCCGACACCGCTCACTACGTGCGCGGGTGCGGCTCAGCTCGCGCCCATTAGGCTCGCAAAACCGACTCGGTGGATTGACCGACAGGACACAGCACGACTCACCGTCAAAGCGACCAGTCAGTGCACGTTTTGCTTCAATATGTGATACAATATCCCCCACAAAACTATGTCGGACAACAGGTAGTGCCAACTACGACCCTCCGATGGAGGCTCAACGATGAAAGCCATTCGCGTTTACGCTGACACGTCGGTTTTCGGCGGGGTCTACGACGAGGAATTCCAGCAACCAAGCCAGACGTTCTTTGCGCAAGTCAAGAGCGGACAGTTTGTCTTGGTTACTTCAGCAGTCGTGCAAGCCGAGATGATCGCCGCACCGCCCACCGTGCGTCGTTTCTTTGAGGAAATGTTGAGTCTCGCCGAGGTGACAGACATCACCGTCAGCGCCCTGGAACTGCGCGATGCCTACTTGCAAGCCAAAATCGTGACGCCAAAGTATTCGGATGATGCGCTCCATGTAGCGTTGGCAACGGTAGCGGGTTGTGCGTTGATCGTGAGTTGGAATTTCCAGCACATCGTCCACTTCCAAAAGATACCCATGTACAACGCGATCAACACGCTCCAGGGCTACCAGCCGATTGCGATCTACTCGCCGCGGGAGGTGATCCGCTATGAAGACGAAGAAGTTTGATTGTGTGCAGATGAAATGGCAGGGGGCGGCGAAAGTGCGCGAGCAGACAGCAACTTTGACCAAAGAGCAGGAGTTGCGTTTCTGGCAAGAACGTTCGCAGCATTTACGTCAACGACAAGCGGCGCTCAGAATCACTGTCCCGCCTACGCAATAACCGGTGCTCAACCCTGCTTTGTTTGAATACCAGGGGTGGTAGCACGGTTTCGCCATCATGGGCGACGTTCATCGTTTTCCGGGTCTGGCGCTTGGGCCTGGCCTAACCCTCGGTTCCAGCCGACTGCCTAGTGCAGAATCAGGCCGCCTTTTCGGTGACGGCAAGATGTGACTCATGATCACAGCCAAAGTGCGCACAGACCCGATCGGCAAGTTCCTGAGCCGTCAGCAAGCGAGCAGGCTCGACGACC
>JAMCQN010000202.1 GCA_023382055.1 Chloroflexota bacterium | reverse complement strand
GACGGCGCTGTTCAATGAGCCGGCTGCAGCCAGTCCGGGCGCGGCGCCTGTAGAGGGTCGCGCCGAGACCGTCATGTTCAAGCCGCCTGTCGCTGTTCTGGAGTTTACTAACGGCGAGCTGTCCGGCCGGCACTTCGATATCGGTTCGACCGGCACTGAGTCGTTGACGGTCGGCCGTGAACCGGATGGCGGCAGCGGCGACGTGCGCGTTCCCAGCCAGTTCGTGTCGCGTAAGCATGCGCGGATTGCCGTGGAGGACGGCAAGATCATCCTGACTGACTTGAGTTCCTCTTCCGGAACAAAACTGAACGGCGAACGGCTGCCGGCGAACCAGCCGCGCGAGATTCATATCGGCGACAAAGTGGACTTTGCGGATGTCAGTGCCGTGGTCAAGCCGGTATAAACCGTGGAGGTTGCATGAAGCGAATACTCATAGCAGTCATCTCTTGTGCGGCCCTGCTGTTACCGGGTGTGATCGAGGCGCAGGGCGGCTCGCCGTCGGTCTTCGTGCATACGACGACTGCGACACCGAGCCAGGCCAGCGCCGGCGGCGTTGCCGCACTGAGGGTCACTACTCTCTTCTCTCTGCTGGATAGCGCAGGGATGCCCACCAACAGCGAGATCGACCACATCGAGCTTAAGGTAGGGCAGGACCGCTATACGGCTACGTTTGGCAAGCCCAGCGGCCAGTGGGCTGTTGCGGTGCTGCTGGATACGAGCGGGACGCTGGCCGCCAATCAGGACGATTTCAGGCGCATGATCGAGGGTTTTTCGAAGTCGCTGGACCAGATGCCGCAGAACGCGCTTTATACGATATTGACTTTCGACAACAGTCCGAAGGTGATCCAGGAATTCACCGCCGATAAGGAGGAAGTCCGCAAGAATATCCTCACCAATGTCAAACCCAAACCAGGAACCAAAGCCTGCCTGAACGATGGATTACTCGAAGCAGTCAGGCGGGTGGAATCTGCGTCGGCGCGTAAAGCGGTCATTGTCGTGACGGCCAGCCAGGATGCCTGTGGAAACACACCTCTTCAGGCGGTCGTCGATGAAGCAGCGAATACAGGGACGCAGATTCACGCACTCGGCATTGACGGCTACGCGGTGAATCTGGCAACGCTTCAGAAATACACGCAGCCGTCTCGCGGTCTGGCCTACATCCGCAGCCCTAACGACCTGATCTTCGGATTGGGCAGCCTGTTATCCGGTCTGGCGAACCAGTGGGAAGCCAACTGGACGATCTATCCGCGCAAAGGCGAACAGACGGATGGCATGTCTGTGACCTTGAAAGATTCCACGGTACTGGACGGGCGGATCACCTTCGTCTCCGATAAAGACTATGAGCCGCCGCCGAAAGTCGACCTGATCGGCGAGGTGCGTTCGACGCCGGCCAGCATTCTGGTGAACCTCACCATTGTCAACCGCGCGAAGATTGCGGCTCTGCGGGCGCGCATCATCGATAAGGCCACCGGTAAAGCGACGCTTGACCAGTTGCTGCCCAATGTGGCGGATTCGCTGGCGATCCCGGCGAACACGCTGCAGACCGACGGCAACTACACCCTGGAAATCAATGCGCTGGATGCGCAGAATAACATCATCTCCAGCACGCCGCCGCGCGATTTCCAGTTCAAACCTGCGCCGCTGCAGATTGGCATCATCGCGGTCAGTGCGCCGTCATTGAGTTCGTCCAACTTTATCGTCACCGTCACGACACCGTCGGGCGGTGTGGCCGGTATTGCGCGCTACAAAGCGTGGCTGGAGACCGAGCAGTCGAACGGACCGATAGCCGGCACAGAGGTGTTCCGGTCGCCCGATCAGCCGCTGACAATCCCGGCTGCCGACCTTCCGTCAGGCTCTTACCTGGTCAAGGCTCAGGCGCTGGACGGCGCGAACCAGGTCATTGCCGAAGCCGCCAAACCGTTCAAAGTCGACTACACGCGCCCCAGCATCATCGACCGTGTTGTGCGCGATGTCGGACAGTCGTCGATTGCCGCTGTCGTCCTGGTGGTCGTGGCAATCGTGGCGATACTCATCGTCTTCGTCCTCATCCGGTTTGCGCGCTCGCGTTCGCGCGTAGAGGTGCGCGTTGTCGAACCTGAACTCGAACGCAAGCACTACAGCGCCCCGGCGTCAGATCGATCACAGGTCATCATCCAGCCGGAAGTGTCGCAAATGGTCTCGCAGCCGATGGCTCCGCACGTCCAGCAGGCGGTTTCAGGCGCAGCGATCAAGGTGCGCGAACCGGCAACATTGCAGTCCACATCGCACGCGGTGATTCTCAACGAAGGCGGCGCCTGGTATGTGCAGGACTCCAACAGCACCAATGGCACTTTTGTCGACGGCGCCAAGCTGCGGGGCGGCGATCGCATGCGCCTGCACGATCGCGCCATCATCGGTCTCGGCCCTAAGGTGAAAATTGAGTTTCGCATCCTCTCATGAAGACAAAACTCACCAACCTGATTGCGGTGCTGGCTCTGGCGTTGTCTGCACTTGTCAGTGCGCCTGTCGCCCTGGCACAATCGGTCAATACTTACTTCATCACCAATGTTGACGCCGGCCATTTCCCAAAAATCTCATTTCGCCTGAGGGCGCTGGACGCAAATAACCACGTCGTTCCTGAC
>JAMCQN010000155.1 GCA_023382055.1 Chloroflexota bacterium | reverse complement strand
GGAAGTTGTAGTTGTGCATGTAGCGCTTCTCCTCGTTGGGGAACAGCCCGTCCAGTTTCTGGGCGTCTCCCTTGCTGCCGAGGGTGACGATGCTCATGACCTGCGTTTCGCCGCGCGTGAATAGCCCTGCGCCGTGAGCGCGCGGCGACAGGTGGTCGCCGGCTTCGCACCAGATCGGGCGAATCTGATGAGGCGTGCGTCCATCGGGGCGGACGCCGTCTCGCAAAATGCGCTCGCGCACGGCCTCGCTGGTCACGTCCTTCATCACCTGATGCAATTCGTCGGCGTCGACATCGCCGATAGCCTGCATCTGCGCAACCACTTCTCCCTCGATGGTATCGAGGAACGTGCTGCGCTCGGTCTTGTCGAGGGTGGTGTCGATAACGTTCTGCACGCGCGTGCCGAGACGATCACGCACCTGCTGGTTGAATTCTTTGTTTGTACCGAACTTTTTATAGTCGGATTTGGTTTTGCCGATCTCGGCGCGCATGCGCTCCTGCAGCGCGATGTAGTCCTGGATGGACTCGTGGCCCAGGCGCAGCGCCTTGACCATCGTTTCCTCGTCCACCTCATTCGAGCCGCACTCCACCATCACGATGGCGTCCCTGGTGCCGGCGATGCGCAGGTCCAGGTCGCTGTATTCCATCTCGGGGATGGTCGGGTTGATGACAAACTCGCCGCCGATCAGGCCGATGCGCGCTGCGCCGACCGGCGTGGTGAACGGCACATCCGAGACGATCAAAGCAGCCGACGCGGCGTTCACGGCCATCACATCGATGTCGTTGATCTGGTCGTGCGACACGGCGGTGATGATGATCTGCACGTCGTTGCGCAGGTCATCCGGGAAGAGTGGGCGCAGCGGGCGATCCACCAGGCGGCAGATCAATATGCCTGCTTCGGCCGGGCGTCCCTCGCGCCGGAAAAACGAACCCGGAATGCGCCCGGCCGCATACAAGCGCTCTTCATATTCCACGCTGAGCGGAAAGAAGTCGATGCCCGTGCGGACTTCCTTTGACATCGTGGCCGTCGCCAGCGCAATAGTTTCACCAATTCGTACGGTTACCGCGCCGCCGGCTAAACGCGCCAGGCGGCCGGTTTCGATCGTGATCTGCTTATCGCCGATCATCGCTGTATAGACATGGTTCACCGGCTTCTCGGCTGGCATAACCATCGTCACATCATTTGAAGACATTTTTCTCCCACTAAATAAACTAAACTGCCGGCTGTCCGCGGACGCCGGGCTTGTGCTGAAGGCAATAACCTGATAAGAGGTCGATTGCGCGCTTTCCGCGCAGTTGGAGGATAGAGGTTAGAGATCAGGCATCCAGCTAACTGGCCTGCTCGGCGGCTGATCTCTAACATCTACCACCTCCCCCACGCGGCTGATTCCGCTTATAGAACTGACTATTCTCTTTTATGCTTTACGGCGGTGTACCCTCCTGGCTGATACGATACAAAAAGGGCGAATCTTGTGCTCGCCCTTTCGTTCTGATTACTGTGTGTGTGCATCTACTTACGCAGGCCGAGCCTGGCAAGCAACTCTTTATACCGCGCCGGGTCTTGCGTCATCAAATATTTGAGATGGGCGCGCCGGCGGCCGACCAGCGTCAGCAAACCGTGCCGGGTGCTCTGGTCGTGCTTGTGCACTTTCAGATGCTCGTTGAGCTGATTGATTCGCGCGGTCAGAACCGCAATCTGAACTTCGGACGAGCCGGTGTCTCCCGGCTTCACAGCATACTGTTCGATTATTTCCTGCTTCTCACCTTTGGATAACGACATTTATGTTTCCTCTGTAGTGCGCGGCTCCACTCCAAGGCGCAGAGTAACGCGCAGGCTGATTTGTAATGAATTATTCTACCACGGCGAGGTTTACTTTTTCCGCAGGAGCGTCTGGCGCGCAGCGGCTGCCGCGCCGCGCAGCACCGTGACATCCTTAAAGCGAGGTCGCACCGCCATCTCCACTTCGACATCCGGCGGGATTGCCGCCTGCAGGCACTGCAGGTCGTTCCTGTTGAACCTTTTCGGCAGGTACGCCAACGATTCCGCGATCTGAGCCGCCGGTAATGCCCAGGCCATCTCGCGGCGCAGTTCGTCCGCCTTGCTGTGGTAGGCCTTTTTATCCCAGGCGGCGGCGGATTTCTCAATGTCATCCGCGACGCGGCGCAGGCTGATGGCAACCACCGCGCACATATCCTTGCACAAGTCGCTGTCTGCCAGGGTATTGGGCAGATGGGTGCGCACAAGTTCGATAACGATACGCAAGTCTTGATTTCGTTCTTTGACAGTCATAATTCCGTAAAAGTCGGTTCACTCACCATCCGTCAACACCAGGCCTTCATGTTTTCCAACCAGCACATCGTTCAGCATGTTGTCGGTGACACGATAGGCCGCGGAAGGGCCGAATACACTGTGCAGGATAGCGCCTTCCGGCAGGCCAAATTCAGGGTGTATGACGATATTCATGTTGACCGCCGGCCCGGGGTTCAGCACGCCGATGAGCCGTTGCTCGCCCAGCGTGCGCAGGTAGGCGACGGCGTTGCCTTCTGCGTAAATGAAGCGGAAGTCCCCGCGGCGCAGCGCTGCGTATTTATGGCGCAGCGCAATGCAGTCTTTTGTATATTGGAGCAGGTTGCGATTCC
>JAMCQN010000114.1 GCA_023382055.1 Chloroflexota bacterium | reverse complement strand
ATAGCGTGTGTCAGACGCCGAATTCATTCGGTGGATGCCCGTGAATCGCCCGTGAATGAATTCACAGCTGACACGTCAAACGCGCCGAGGCGCGTTCAACATGGGCCGCGTTCACAACCGGCCTTGGCCGGTTTCGCGCTGCATGTCAGACGCCGAATTCATTCGGTGGCCGCCCATGGCCGCCCGTGAATGAATTCACAGCTGACACACAAAACGCGCCGAGGCGCGTTCATGCGGATAGCGACTACAACCGGCCAAGGCCGGTTTCGCGCTGCATGTCAGACGCCGAATTCATTCGGTGGCCGCCCATGACCGCCCATGAATGAATTCATGGCTGACACGCGAAACGCGCCGAGGCGCGTTCATGATACATATCGGGGCGGCAATCGGTAACCGGCCTTGGCCGGTTTCCGCGTAGCGTGTGTCGGACGCCGAATTCATTCGGTGGCCGCCCATGGCCGCCCATGAATGAATTCACGGCTGACAAAAACAAAACGCGCCGAGGCGCATTCATTAACCGGCACTGGTCGGCGTCTACGTGTACAATCCGGTGGCTATGTCATCGCAACCCACACGCATACCAGCGGCCTGGCAGGGCGTGATTGCGCATTATCGCAAGCGCATCCAGATCACAACCGCCGTGCCGCCCGTCACGCTGCTTGAAGGCAATACACCGCTGATCCCCGCGCCTGCGCTGGCGAAGTCGCTGGGCGGCGAATTTGAACTCTATCTGAAATACGAGGGGTTGAATCCCACCGGCTCATTCAAGGATCGCGGCATGACGGCAGCCATGACCCAGGCGGTCGCCGACGGCGCGCGCGCGGTGATCTGCGCCAGCACCGGCAACACGGCGGCCTCCGCAGCGGCCTATGCGGCGCGGGCGGGGTTGAAGTGCGTGGTGCTCGTGCCGGAGGGCAAGATCGCCGCCGGCAAGCTGGCCGGCGCTCTTAGCTATGGCGCGCAGGTCATCTCGATCAACGGCTCGTTCGACGACGGGCTGCGCATGGTGCGCGAAGCCGCGCAACAGGCTCCGATAGCTCTGGTCAACTCGATCAATCCCGCGCGCCTGCAGGGTCAGAAGACCGCCGCCTTTGAAATCTGCGATGTCCTGGGCGGCGCGCCGGACTGGCTGTGCCTGCCGGTCGGCAATGCGGGCAACATCAGCGCCTACTGGCTGGGGTTCAAAGAATATCATGCCGATGGCGTCGTCGCATCGCGCCCGCGCCTGCTGGGCGCGCAGGCTGCCGGCGCCGCGCCCATCGTGCTGGGGCATGTGGTCGAGCATCCGGAAACCGTGGCGACGGCCATACGCATCGGCAACCCGGCGCGCTGGCATGAAGCTGCAACGGCGCTGGAGGAATCCGACGGCCATATCTGCGCAGTCGGCGACGACGAAATCCTGGCCGCCTATCGCCAGGTGGCGCAGTTGGAAGGCGTGTTCTGCGAACCGTCGTCCGCGGCCGGGTTGGCCGGAATCGCCAAGGGGTTGCGCGAAGGATGGCTGGACCTGCGCGGAATGCGCGTCGTCTGCGTGCTGACCGGGCATGGGTTGAAGGACCCCGACACGGCCATCCGCCTCTCCGTCGCGCCATCGATCATCGAACCGAACATGGTCGCGCTCATGAAACAGTTGAAAATAACTTAGCGCCCAATCTCCAATCTCTAATCTCCAAATGATCAAAGTCCGCGTACCTGCCACCAGCGCTAATCTAGGCCCCGGCTTCGATTGCATGGGCATGGCCTTCAACCTGTGGAACACCTTTGAATTGCACAGCGTGCCCGGCGAGCCGGTGATCACCGTAGAGTCGCACGGCGAAGGCGCCCGCATCCTGCCGACCGGCGGAGACAACCTGATCGCGCAGACCATGCGCACCGAGCTTTATCGCATCAACTTCGGGATGCCGGGGTTGCTCCCGCCGCAACTGTACAAGAGCCAGGCCTATCACATCGTCTGTCACAACGATATCCCGTGCGCGAGCGGGCTTGGCTCAAGTTCTACGGCGGTGCTGGCAGGGCTGGCTTTTGCTCACGTGCTGGCCTATGGCAGCGTTGACCTGGATCCGGTGCTGCAGCGCGCGACGGCGCTGGAGGGGCACGGCGACAACGTGGCGCCGGCGCTGTACGGCGGGCTGATCCTGATCTCATACAACGGCTCGGACGTCGTCGCTGAGCATGTGGCGCTGCCGCCGTGGCAGGCGGTGGTGTGCGTGCCCGAATTCAACTTCCTGACGATCGACTCGCGCGCCGCCATCCCCAGGATGCTCAGCCGCCAGGACGCCGTTCTGAATATCGGGCGCGCGATGCTGGTTGCCGAGGCGCTGCGCAACGGCGACGATGCGCTGCTGGCGCGCGCCATGACCGACCGCATTCACGAACCGTATCGCATCCCGCTCATCCCCGGCGCGGCAGATGCGAAACGCGCCGCGCTCGACAACGGCGCGCTGGCGGTGTGTCTCAGCGGCGCCGGGCCGGGCATGCTGGCGTTTGCGCGCCACGGCCATGCGGCAATCGGCGCGGCCATGCAGGCGGCCTTCATCAAAGCGGGTTTGCCGGCGCGCTTCTGGGTACTGGATGCCTCGCCAGCCGGTGTGGAGATCACAATCGCGATGTAAAATGCAACTGTCGGAAAAATGATCTACAACCCGGCCTGATTGACACCGTCATATCTGTCATTAAAGGAGCGAACCATGTCAGTTGATTCAAATGGCGCGGAGAACGTGCTCGCTGAAACCGAGAATTTCCTCATCGTCGAAGTGAACGAAGAAGATGAAAATGTCTATGACGTCGACTTTGGTATTGTGACCGTGCACCTGACCGAAGAAGAATACGACGAGTTCGTTGAACTGGTGAAACAGTTGAAGAAACCCTGAACCCGTGCCTGCGATTAGAGAAGCGGCATGCTGCCCGCGCGCCGCTTCTATCGCCGGCGCTCAGCCGGCAGCCATACAGGTTTCCCGCTTTGTCCGACTTCTCCCGATTCAGCGCCCCGCCAGTTTCCGGTATCGCCTACCCAAAGTGGACGTTCAATCAGCGATATGCTGATTCGCTTATTTGTGGTAATACTGAAAATTCAGGCGTTTCGCACCGGCAGCCGCTCCTCGACGTCGTCAGGGTGCGCCATACGCAGAGATACCATGCAGAAACAGAAATCAGTCAGCCGTTCTACGCCGTCCACCAGGCGTTTGCCGTTTCGTCCGGCGCGCGCGCTCAAAACCGCGCGTCGCGTATTGACTGTTGTGGTCGCCGTCATCATTGCAGTTGCTGCGTTGACCTCCCTCGACAATGCGCTTACCCCAGCGGTCCAATTGACCCATACCGCAACCGGACCGGCGGCATTATCAGTCGTACGTTCGCTGGAGGTCGACACCGATAGCGGCGCGTTGTACGCGGGCTCAAATGCCGGCGTCTTCAAGTCCACTGACGGCGGTGTGACCTGGCTGCCGGCCAGCCAGGGGCTTCCCGGGATCGATATCCAGTACCTGATGTATGACAGCAAGACTCGCACACTGTACGCCGTGCTGTTCGGCGTCGGCCTGTTTCGTTCAACCGATGGCGCTGCAAGCTGGCAGGGCATCGGCCAGGGCATGCGCAGTAACCAGTTGCTGTCCGTTGCGGTTGACCCGCGCACCGGGTTGTTGTATGCCGGTCTGCAGGGTTACGGCATGTATACCTCGAACGACGGCGGCGCCAACTGGGAAACTATCGGCTTCGGGCTGAGCAACACCACCATCCGCCAGTTCCTGGTTGGCGACCAGCCGGGCGAGGTATTCGCCGCAACCGACAATGGCGTGTACCACACCACAGTCGTCACCGGTACGTGGGATCTGCTCACCGGCGAACCCAAACAGGTGAATGCCTGGTCGATGGTCAAGGACACGAAAACCGGCGCGATCTACATCGGCACAGAGCAGGGCGTCCTGAAGATTGATCAGCAGAATCACGCCTTTACCGTCAAGCCGACGGGATTAAGTTCGGGTATCGTTCAGTCGATTGTGCAGGACGCCGGCGCGGGCGTGCTGTATGCGGGATCGCTGCATGGCGTGCTGCGGTCAGTGGATGGGGGTGCGACGTGGAACGCCGTCAATTCGGGGCTGCGCAGTACGCTGGTGCATGCGCTCATACTGGCTCCGCGCAGCAACGAACTGATCGCCGGAACCGACAGCGGCATCTTCCGCTCAAGCGACGGCGGTACAGCATGGCTGCCCGCGACACAGAATCCCGATGCCCGCAGCGTGCAGGCCGTGCTGGTGGATCAGCGCAACAATGATGTGTATGCCGGGCTGCTCGGCGGTGGCGTGTTCCGCTCCTCCGACGGCGGCGATAGCTGGACACCCATCAACACCGGCTTGAACAATGCCGTGGTGCAGGCGTTCGGGATCGATCACGGTCTGGACACGCTGTATGCCGGCACACGCGGCGGCATTTACCGCACAAAGCTGGATGCGATCAGTTGGGCTCCCGTCAACCTCAAGCTGAATAACCAGAGTATCCTGACGATTGCGGTGGACGAGCGCCACGGCAATGTCTATGCCGTCAACGACAACGGAGACGTGTTTCGTTCCACCAGCAATGGAGCCGCATGGGAAATCGTGCAGCCGTTGCAGCGCCTGTTCGCGCGCACGGTGGCGGTGAGCGAATATGCCAGCGTCATCTATGTGGGCGCCTATAAAGGCGGCGTGATGGCCTCGCATGATTTTGGTTTCAGTTGGCGCCCGCTCGGCAATATCCCCGACCGCAACATCGAAGCCATCGCAGTGGATGAACGCGACGGGAGCGTTTACGCCGGCACGCTGACTGGCAACGTCTTCAAGTCGTCGGGCGGGCAGAGCGCCTGGACAAAACTGGGTGATTCGCTGCCGAGCAATATCGTCGCGCTGCGGGTCGATGAAAAAACCGGCGATCTCTTCGCGGCGCTCAAGGAAGGGCTGTACCGCATCGGCGCGGCGGATCAGGCCTGGCAGCGTGTGGTGAGCGGGATGACGCACACCGATATGCTGTCGCTGGCGTACAATCCCAACAACGGCCTGCTCTATGCGGGCGTCACGGCGGGCGGCGCCTTCCGCTCCGCCGACTCCGGCGCGAGATGGCAGGCTGCCAGTAATAGCCTGACCGACGTGGAGATGCGCAACATCGTCGCCGATGATACGTCCGGCGTGCTCACCGTGAGCGCCACAGACCGTGGCATTTACACAACGAAGGACGGCGGCAAGACCTGGCAGGCCGCCAACGATGGCTTGAATGAATTGACCGTGCGCGGATTGGCTGATGATAAAGGCAGTGGCGCCCTGACCTTCCTGACGGCCAACGGCCGGTATCAAGCGGCCGATGCGGCTTCCGGCTGGCGCGCGCAACCCGCCGGGATCGGCAACGTGTTCGATCTGCTGTTGCCCATCAACGCATACGGATTTGTCGGCCGCCTGCCAGGCGGCGAGATGCTGTGGGCGGCGCGCGGAGGCGGCGAGTTGCTGGCGCGCAGCGCGGCTGACCGCGGACTGGTCGATGCGACGATGCGCCTGTTGCCGGATGGGCGATCCCAGCTTTATGCTGTATGGGGCGCGGATTTGATGCAGACCGAACCCGGTAACAGCTACGGCCGCGTGCCGCTGGCGTGGATGTTTCTGCGGGCGTGGTCATATCAGGGCTTCCAGTGGTTGAATCTGGTCGCACCCTGGTGGTGGCTCGCGGCAGTTGCGTTGATTGTGCTGTTGCTGTTGCTGACCCTGCTTGGACGGCTGCGCCTCAGCCGGATATTCGGCGTGCCGCTGCGCGTCGCGCTGCTTTCGCCCGGCAAGAGTATTCCCTATGCGCGCCCAGCCGCGTTGAACACCGCCTGGCCGAAATGGGAGCACTCGGTGCAGTCGCAACTGTATGGATACGGCGATGTGAGCGCCGACGATCTGCCCGGCATCCCCGCGCCGTTCCGCCTGTATGCCATGCAGCGTTTTGCAGAGCAGTATGGCGCACAACAGTCGGTGAAGCTGGACGGTACCCGGCTGGTTGCGGCGGCGCGCAGCCAGATGCGCCGTTGGGTCGATGCGTGGGAAGCCATCAAAGCCGGCATGTTGCGCGAGGGCGCCGCCTGGACAAAGCGCAAGCATGTCGACCAACTGGCGGCTGCGTTTTCTAGCGCTCTTGGCATTGGGATGCAGACGGGCGCCGACGTGGATGCAGTGCGAGTATACGCCCTGCAACCGGGTGATAATACGGCGCTGCCCGCAGCGTTGGCCCTGTTGTTCGTAGCTGACAACGAGGCGCTGCGAGACACCGTGACCAACCTGGCTGCCGCGCTCGATTCGCTCAAGCTGAACGGCGCAACGGGATTGGTGGTGTCATTGGGCCGCCCCGGCCGCGAGGTCAACGTGACGAACCAGATCAGGCTGGCGGTGTCTGAATCCGATCAGGCTAACCGCATGGTGGCGCTGGGCAACGACGATGTGCTGAGCATCATGTCGGCCAGCGACCCGCTGCAGGCGCTGGCGGCGCGTCTGAAGACAGCGCGCCAGCCGATAACGCCAACCAGCCGGCCCAGTGCGCAGAGCGTGTAAACGAGTTGTGACCCTTGAGGCCCTAACCCTTGCGAAGGCTGGGAGCCTTCGCAAGGGTGCCTGTCGCCCTCACGGGTTCAGGGCGCTCTTCACTTCCTCGTAGATGGGCAGCGGCTCCAGGCTGGGCGTGACGAACGTATAGTGGTCGCGGTAGCCGTGCGCGGGTGAGGGCAGCTTGAACACCCATATGTCCACGCTGCGCACCCACGGCCAGTTTGCTTTGGCGTACTCCCACGCGCGCAGCGTGTACTGGATGCGCTGCGCGGGCGTGACGGCGAACACCCAATTCGCGTCATCGTTCCAGCCCGCCTCGGTGATATAGACGGGCAGATTGCCGTCGCCGTGTTCGGCCATGATATCGTGCAGCAGCTCGGACCTCCGGTAGTTGATTACGCCGCGCGCCGGCGGGTCTTCGGGCGGCAGGGTGCGGCCATAGGAGTGCATAGCCCAGCCGTCATACGGGCGGTTATGCGGGTCAATCGTCCGGTACATCGCCGCGAGGTAATCCAGATCGTTCAGCCCCTGCGCGCTGCCGGGCGGCTCCAGCGTCGGCGCCAGCGCCCCGGCCAGAACGACGACATCCGGGTTGGCGCGTTTGATCGGCGGATAGACGGCATTGAGCATCTCGACGTACCCCGCCGGGTCGACCGGTTGCATGCCCCATTCACTCGTCAGGTTCGGCTCGTTCCAGATCACAATCGCATCGATCTGCCCTCTGTAGTGCGCGGCGAACGCGGCGGCGAAATCGGCGAAGTCGCCATAATGCGCCCGGTCGAGATAGGTGAAAATCGTCGCCTGAGTATGCGGATCGGGCCGCGCCCACCCGGGCGCGAAACCCAGCCGCGCGATGACGCGCAACCCCTGCCGGTTGGCATGCTGGATGATGCGGTCGGCGACACCCCATTGGTACTGGCCTTTGGCAGGTTCGAGGTAGGCCCACGGGAAGAATTCGACGATCCATGCTGCGCCCATTTCGCGCACCATGCTCAGCCCGCGTTGAATCTTCCACGCCTCCGCTTCGTCGATGAAGCGCGTGTGCACGCCGGCCAGGTCGTTGCGGGTGACCACCGTCTGCTGTGCGCCCAGCGTCACCAGCACCTGCGGCGGCCTGATCAGCGTGAGCAGCCACAGCAGCGCCGCGCCGCGCAACACGAACGAGATGACCTGATGTGTCCTCATTGTGCAACCTGACAGGTGGCGCGCCACCTGTCAGGTTTTATGTGGTTGATCTCACCCTGTTTTGCCGTTGACCACGCCGACGCACATACCGTCGCTGATCGGAACCAGCAGCGAGGTCAGGCGTGGATCGTTGGCCATGGCGTGATTGAACGCGTGAATCGAATTGACGTAGTCGGTCGGGTCTGCCTTCGGGTCGTGCTGCCAGACGTTTCCGGCCGCCGAAGCGTTGTCGCCTACGATGACGCCTCCCGGGCGCACCAGTTCGAGCGCATGCTTCAGATAAGTCACATAGCCGGGTTTATCGGCATCGATGAAGGCCAGGTCAAACGGCCCTTCGCTCTTCAACGCCGCCAGCGATTCCGCTGCCGGGCCCTGGCGCACCTCCACCTTATCGGCCAGCCCGGCGCGTTTGATGTTATTGCGAGTGACCTGCACGTGCAGCGGGTTCAACTCCAGGGTGATCAACTTGCCGCCTGCGGGCAGCGCGCGCGCCAGCCAGATAGTGCTGTAGCCGAACAGCGCGCCGATCTCCACCACTTTCTTCGCGTTGACCGCCTTCATCAATATCTGCAGGAATTTGCCCTGCTCCGGCGAGATATGAATCATCGGCACGCCCTGTTTGGCGGCGTCGTCCGGCAGGCTGCGCAGCAGCTCATCCTCCGGCGCGAAATTCTCAACGATATAGTCAAACAATTCTTCCGTAATCGGTGTACCTTTCATAACCTGACAACACACTCCTTTTCTATCAGTCCTTCACGTGTGGGAATCATACAGTAGGCGGGCTGCCCGGGCGGAAGTCCGGCTTCTAAGCGAAGCCGTCATCCTCAGCGCGTGGCGAGTATCGCCTCAATCTCCGTCGCGCGCGCAGCGATGGACGCAGCGACGGGCGCGCAGAGTTCAACGCCGATCGGCAGTGGGGAAGCATATCGGCGCATGCGCAATCGCCTTATAATACCCCAATGCCTATGTCTTCACCCGACCCGCTGTTCCTCAAGATCGATTGTTACAGCGTGCCCGTGCCCGACCTCGATCAGGCGCTGGCGTTCTACAGCGACCGGCTGGGTCACGAGTTGATCTGGCGCAGTAAGACCGCTGCAGGCCTGCGTCTGCCGGAGAGCAACGCCGAACTGGTGTTGAGTGCGGAGAACCGCCCAGCCGAGACCGACCTGCAGGTAGCCGACGTGCGCGCCGCCGTCCAGCGGTTCCGCCAGGCCGGCGGCGAGATTGTCGCCGGCCCGTTTGAAATCCAGATCGGTCTGTGCGCGGTGGTAAAGGACCCCTGGGGCAACCATCTGGTTCTGCTGGATACGAGTAAAGGGCTGCTCAAGACGGACGAGAATGGAAATGTCACTGGCAACCTCGGCGCGGACAGCATCCTTCCGGCGGAGATATAGCCAATATAATCGCGCAACTTATCTTGACTAACGGAGCGCCCACTCCGAAGGGGCCGATAACGACGAACACACATTTTACCCGATTGCCAAACAATTCATTGGCCTCTCTGTGTCATCCATTCTTGTATGCACATAGTCTTTGTATCCCTTCGTGATTGAGATCCCACCCAAACCAGACATTTATTGATGTCCCGTAGTCTATAAGGTCGGCCTAAAAAGCGGGGAGAGTCTGTGAGAAGGGGGATAGACATCGAAGAATTAGCCGAAGCAAAACTAGACGCAGTTCATCACAACAGCTCGAAGCTGCCACAGGTTATTTAACTGTACATCCACGTCCATGCAGCTCAACCAACAGCTCTTTCATACATGGTGTTAATCACCACCTCACCTTACCCATTTCGAAGTCTATACAGTGACCCTTCTCCAGGAAGACCGTATCCGACTTATGTACGCATCAGCATATTCCTATCCAAAAGCTTCCTCCGTGTATAGACAGCGCATTGGGGAATACTTTCTGCACTTCCTTCATGTGCATTTTCGAAATGTTGTGGGATGCAAATAGAACTTCGGCATGATCGTTTTTAGCTAGATAAGCCTGTAAGAGGTATTGCTCTGTCCAAAATCGCTGTTGTTTTACTACCCATTCTTTGGGATAATCGAAAGGTAGAAAAATGTCGTGAAAATGAACTATTACTCCACTAGCCAGTCGTGGCAGCACCTCTAGGATGACGAAACAAACATCACCTGCGGTCCTAATCACATGCGAGCTGTCTATGAAGAGAATGTCGTTTCGCTGTAGCGATTGGAAAACAGTTAAATCAAGATCCTCTACTTTTTTCTGAATAAACTCGATTCCTGAAACGCCCCTTGCTATAAACTCACGCGGCCAGGGATCAATACAAACATACCTTGTTGAGTCGTTCAATTGGGCGGCTTGTGCACCTAGCAAGGTTGAATACCCAGAGCCCACTTCCACAATAATTTTAGGCTTGAAATGACGAATCATGCAGTAGTAAATGTAAGGGTCTATCCCAGTAAACGCATCATTATCAAGATAGAAAGTTTTCGGGTCCGAGCATTTTATTGGAAAACCGTTGTATTCCTGTTTGAATTGGGCAAAGGAGTCTTGGATTAGTTCTAGTTGAAATTCCGAACGCAAGTCTATACCGGGCAGTTCAGATGCCTGAAAAACCCTTCTCTTCAGGTCGCGGGTGTCCGGGATCGGATAATAGAAATGTGTTGGAGTAATGTGGTAGCCATGTCTCTCCCAAAGTTGAAAATTCCCATGGTCAAAAACTGCTCCTGGTCGAAGAATGATAGCCACAATTCTCGCCGCCATTTTGTGAAGGTATCGTTTTAAAGATTGCAGGTGCATATATGTGTCCTTCCTGATTGTAGTGAATTGCCTAGACCCGTAATGTAAAAGACCTTCAATCAGTGACTATAGTCACACATAAAGTGTAGGCTTGCACCACCGCATGTCAAACGACGAGGTGCCTGACTATGAATGTTACAGAAGGCGATACGTTGCCTCACGGGAAAGTATTACCGAACGCGGATCAGTTGTCTCACGAAAGAATGTTACCCAGCGAAGGGATGCATTTTTAATGAGTAAACCGAACCAAGCCTATCTGGATCAACTCAGCAAGTGCTACAGCAAGACCAGGAAGAAGGAGCGCTCGGTCATCATAGACGAGTTGGTCGTTACCAGCGGCTACCATCGTAAGCACGCTATCGCGCTGTTGTATGTGCATCGCGGCTGGCGCAGTAGTACGACGCCCACCCGGCGCATTCGCTGACGGCTACCTGACCACTCATCCTGCAGACCGATGACAACGAATTGCTCGATATGATACCATCCGTTTGCGATCACGCCTTCAAGGGCGAGTTGGTTTGAAGCACTCACCCCGCCAGACCCAGCAAGCAACACGCAAACTCAATCACGCCAGCTACCGCTGCGGCACCGGCGCTACGCCCAACTGGCGCATCAGCGCCGGAATGTCCCAGACATGCCACAGGTCGTCCTCGGATAGACCACGGATGACATAGATTTAGCGGAGAGTCCAGGTAAATCCGTGTCATCGGTGCAATCCGTGGCTTTATCTGGCGTGCCCCTTGTCATAGCAGCCGTTCTTTCCGGAGCGGTGGAACAGCTATGGTCACATTGACAATTTACAGGTTCGGATAAACAATTGGCGCTGTCCCCGCACTGACTCTCACCGCAGACATCCGTCTCATGTTCCGCCGTTTTATGACACCGTAGGAGGTTGCCGTATGAATAATCTGGCTTATGGAACGCAGTCACCCGAAAAGGTCGCGCCACAGATCGAGGAGAAGCTCCGCAAGGAACTGGGATCGCCGAGTAACATCCCTTACCAGGTCGAGGACGCTGGCGCCGCCGGCGCCAGCGTGGGAACCGTCCTGGGGGATATGGCAAAAGGTCTCTTCGGCGGCCACGCCGATCTGCTGTTCACGGTTGTCTTCGACATCAGCACCCCGTTCCCTGCGCAACTGCGCGCCAGCGTATCGCGGCAGGGGGTGGGCTGCCACGTCGGCTTGCTGCTCTACACCACACAAATGAGCAAGCCGGTCAAAAGCGAGGTGACCTTCGAGGCGGCCAAACTGTTCGGCTCGGCCAAGTTCAGCGGCGACCCGGAAATCATCAGCCGGTTGAACGCCAAAGGTGAGATTGCCAAGCGTATCGGCAAGTTCTCGCGCACCGAGTCGGAGGTGGGCGGTTTGACGATCAAGACGGAGCGGGTGGCCAAGTTGATGCCGCAGGACGGCGGCGCGCTGCTGGTCATCAGCACGCTCCCGCGCATGACCTCGATGGGCATGGACGCATCGCTCGATGCCAGGGAGTTCATGGACATCGCCGCGCTGGTCCGCCAGACGCTGTAAGCTACGCAAAAAGTCCGACATCTGCCAGATGTCGGACTTTTATTTTATAGACCCTGTCCAGACAGCGCCACCGGGTTCGGCGCACTGTGTCAATACTCGTTCCGAAAGTGTGGGCGATTGCCTCATCGGTCCATCCCTCAGCACTTTGGAGCAGAATGTGCGCACGCATGATGACCCGTGCAGGCGGCTCGCCAGTCGTGATGGCCTCGCGTAATGCCTCACGCTGTTTCTTGTTCAGACGAATCTCTTGTTTGTCGGGCATGCGCCTAAGGTTACTATGCAGAATTTATTAGTCAAGCCACTAGTAGTTTGACCATTTAGTTTTGCGGGGTAAGCTTGGTCCCATGACCGAGAAGGTTGAGGTGCGGTTGACAAAAGGGCAGCGGCAAAAGCTGGTGCAAATCACACGAACAGGAAAGCGAAGCGCGCGCGAAATCGTGCGGGCACACATTCTGCTCAAGAGCGCAGAGGGCTGGAGCGATGAGCAAATTGCAGACGCGTATAACACCAGCGACAATACGGTTAGGCGGACACGGAAGCGGTATGTTGAAGGAGGTCTGACGGCAGCATTAGGAGAGCAGCCCAGAGCTGGACAGCCAACGAAGTTGAGCACGGAGGAAGAAAGGTTGCTGATCGCGTTGGCATGCAGCAAACCGCCCGCGGGACGACAACGCTGGACCGTTCGTCTGCTGGCAGAACAAGCGGTGGCGCGGAAGTTGATCCAAGTGGTTGTGCCCGAGACAGTCCGGAGCGTGTTGCAAAAAACAAGGTGAAGCCGTGGCAGGTGGAAAGCTGGTGCCAAGCGGACATCACCGAAGAGTACCTGAGGCGGATGAAAGACGTACTGGATTTGTATGCCCAACCATGGGACGTGCTCCATCCAGTGGTGTGTTTTGACGAGCAAAGCGTGCAATTGTTGGCAGACAGTCGGGCCTCCGGGCCCCTGAGACCGGGAATGCCGCGACGCCAAGATCATGAATATATTCGACATGGCACACGCAATGTTTTCATCTTTGTTGAACCCAAAGCTGGGCAGCGGCACGTATTGGTGACTCAGCGACGCACCAAAGAGGACTTTGCCAAAGTGATACGTTATCTTGTGGACGTGATCTACCCACACGTCGAATATGTCTCCTTGGTCTTGGACAACCTAAACACCCATACGGTTGAGACACTGATCGAGATATATGGCAAGGCTGAAGCCGATCAACTCATCAGCAAGTTGCGTTTCCACTACACGCCGGTTCATGCGTCCTGGCTAAATATCGCCGAGATCGAGCTGAGCGCGATGACCCGCCAAGCCTTGGATCGTCGAATCCCGTGCGAATGGGCGTTGACACTTGAACTGATCGCCTGGGAATACGAGCGCAATCGACTGTCGATTCCTATCAACTGGTCGTTCAATTGGAAGCACGCCAAGCGTGTCTTCGCCAAGGAAATCAGTGAGTTGCGTGGGTGCGCAGCCCCGCAGAATTAAGTGGTCAGTCTACTAGTA
>JAMCQN010000043.1 GCA_023382055.1 Chloroflexota bacterium | reverse complement strand
CAAGAGCGACCGCTGCGCTATCATGAGGGTGCCTCCATACTCTGATGTGTAGCAACCTCAATGATATGGCGGCGGCCGCGTTTAGGCTGTGCCTGGGCGCGGCCTTCGATTTATGACCAACCCTCACCTAGTTCTAGTTAAGGTTGTGCGGTTGGCGTCGGCGTGAATGTCGGTGTTTCCGATGGCGCTTTATGAATCACCGTCACTACAACCGTAAATATCGACGTCGGGGTGTGTTGCACTGTCGCCGTCTCCGTCGGCGGGGATGGCGTTTCGGTCTTTGTCGGCGTCGGCGGTAATTCGGTGGCCGTGGGCGTCGAAGTCGGCGGCGTCGGCGGAGTCACCGTGCTGGTAGGCGTGGCGATGGCCGTCTCCGTCGGTGTGGCGCTGGGCAGACCTGTTGGAGATGGCTCATGTGTGGGCGTCGCTGATGCCGTGCTCTCCGGCCTGGGTGTGCGTGTTGGCGGGACGAATTGCGTTGGCACGTCTCCCAACGTGGGCGTTGGAGCCATGTTGCCCGCCGTTGCAGATGCGAATATGAACAGGGTGGCTGTGGCCTGCGGGGTGGGCGATCCGGCCGGGTTGCGTGGCGCGATGGCCAGAGCGATAGCGCCGATGATATAACAAGGCAGCGTCAACAGGATGATTCCAATGAGCACGCTGTAGGTGGCTCTGCGGCGAGCGAGTAGGTTTGATAGGTTCTGCATCAGCATAGCTATTATATGGGAGGGGCGGCAAAACGATGTCAGAAACGGGGATGGTGTATCATCTTTCCGTTTAAGTGAGGAATAGGAGCACATCGCGTCATGTTTCAACCGGTCCCGACACAAGTGAGTTTTGCCGCGCAGGAGCGCGAGGTATTGGCATTCTGGCAACGCACGCAGGCATTTGAGCGCTTGCGCAGTCTGCGCGCCAACGCAGGGCAGCGTTACTCGTTTCTCGACGGCCCGATTACGGCGAATAATCCGATGGGTGTGCATCACGCCTGGGGGCGCACTTACAAGGATATGTGGCAACGGTACTATGCCATGCTGGGCAGAAACGAACGCTGGCAAAACGGGTTTGATTGCCAGGGGCTCTGGGTCGAGGTCAATGTGGAACGCGATCTGGGCTATAAGACCAAGCGCGACATCGAGACAAATGGGATTCAGCAGTTCATAAACCTGTGCAAGCAGCGCGTGTTGAATTCGGCGGCCATGCAGACCGAGCAATCGATCCGCCTGGGTTACTGGATGGACTGGAACGATAGCTCCGAATTGCGCATGCTGGCGGAGAAAATCGTCCAGGATCCGGAACAACACATCACGCTCGAACGCACGGGCCCCGCCGGCCGCAGGCAGATTCACGGCACGGTGGAGCAACTGATTGGGCGGTTAGGATCTCCTGAACTGGGCGGTTCCTATTTCACCTTCAGCGACGAAAACAACTACCAGATCTGGGGTTTCCTGAAGAAATGCGCGGAGCGCGGCTGGGTCTATCGCGGCTCCGATGTGATCCCCTGGTGCCCCCGCTGCGCTACCGGCATCAGCCAGCATGAGATCGACACCGAAGGGTACAGGGATCGCACCGATCCCTCTGTCGTTGCGCGCCTGACGCTGACGTCGTTTGACGCGTCCGGCGCAACGTGGCAATCGCCCGAGGCGAAAGACGCCTTTGACCGGAATGGCGCGAAATACCTGCTGGTGTGGACGACCACGCCGTGGACGCTGCCCGCTAACGTGATGGCTGCCGTGGGACCGGCGCTGCGCTACGCCATTGTGAAGCAGGCCGATGCGGTTTATATCCTCAGCACCGGCACGCTGGGCAATCTGAAAGGCGAATACCAACTGCTGGGCGAGATAAACGGCGCCGGCATGGTGGGCTGGACCTACCGCGGTTTATTCGACCAGTTGCCGGCGTGGAACGAAGCCCAGCGCGTCTGGACGGAGCGCCACCCGGCATTGCCGGTGTTTGATCACAAGGTGATTGAGTGGGACGAGGTAGGCGAAGCCGAAGGTACGGGGATCGTCCATATTGCTCCCGGTTGCGGCCCTGAGGACTTCCATCTCGGACGGAAATTCGATTCGCCTTCCGTTGCGCCATTGAACGAAGATGGCATCTATGTGGATGGCTTCGGACCGCTGGCGGGAAAGTATGCCCATGACGTCGCGCCTCTCGTCATGGAATTGCTCAGATCGGATGGCAATTTCTATCGCACAGATAAATATACGCACCGATATCCGCATTGCTGGCGCTGCGGCGCACCGCTGGTGTACCGCCTGGTCGATGAGTGGTATATCTCGATGGACCAGTTGCGCCACGATATGATGCGCGTTTCCGAGCAAATCAACTGGGTTCCCTCCTTCGGCAAGGAACGCGAGCTGGACTGGCTGAAGAATATGCACGACTGGATGATCTCGAAAAAGCGCTACTGGGGTCTGGCGCTGCCCATCTGGGAATATCCGGATGGCACTTTCGAAGTCATCGGCAGCCGTGAGGAGTTGCAGGCGCGCGCGGTGGAAGGCTGGGAGGAGTTTGACGGACATTCCCCGCACCGCCCGCACGTCGATAAAGTGAAGATTCGCCATCCTGTAACGGGCCAGATTGGGACGCGCGTGCCGGATGTGGGGAATCCGTGGCTGGATGCCGGCATTGTGGCGTTCTCCACCATGCAATACCGCCGCGATCCGGATTACTGGCGCACCTGGTTTCCCGCGAACTTCATCACCGAAAGCTTCCCCGGACAGTTCCGCAACTGGTTCTATGCGCTCATCGCCATGAGCACCGTGCTGGAAGGCCAGAAGCCGACCCAGACGGTGCTGGGCTTCGCTACTTTGCTCGACTCGAAGGGCCAGCCGATGCACAAATCGTCCGGCAATATGATCGAGTTTAACGAAGCGGCTGAGAAAGCCGGCGCTGATATGATGCGCTGGGTGTATGCGCGCCAACGCTACGATGACAACCTGTGGTTCGGTTATGAGGTACTGGATGAAGTCCGCAGATCGTTCTTCATCCCGTTGTGGAACGTGTACTCCTTCTTTGTCAACTATGCCAATATCGACAAGTGGACCCCACCCGCCGGCGCTGGCTCTGCCGCGGCGCTGCAGTTGCAGGGTCTGGATAAATGGATACTGGCGCGGTTGTCGGAAGTGGTCGGCGCGACCAACCAGGCGTTGCAGGATTACGATGCCCGCACGGCCGCATTCGCGATCGAGAAATTTGTGGATGATCTGTCGAACTGGTTCGTGCGCCGGTCGCGCAGGCGTTTCTGGCGCAGCGAGACCGATGCCGACAAGCAGGCGGCTTATTCCACGCTATACGAAGTTTTGACGACCCTCTGTCGCCTGCTGGCGCCGTTCGCGCCGTTTATCAGCGAAGTCATGTGGCAGAACCTGGCATACCAGCAAGCGATATCAACCGCAGATACCATTGCCAGCGTACATCATCAGAGCTATCCGGTTCCACGGGCGCTCACACCGGATGAGGTCAACCTGCTGCGCGAGACGGAAATCGCGCGGCGAACCGTCAATCTCGGCCACAGCACCCGTGCGCAATCCAAGGTGAAACTGCGCCAGCCGCTGGCGCGCGCCATGGTTGTCGCCGATGAGTCGGCCCGTGCCGCAATCCGTGAACACGCCGACGTGATATCCGACGAGTTAAATGTGAAGGGAATCGAGTTTGTCGAGCGGGAGAGCGACCTGGTCACCTATAAGATCATGCCGGATAGCCGTAAGCTGGGCCCGAAATTCGCCGGCGACTTCCCGAAGGTGCGCGCTGCACTTGCAGCCCTCGATCCGTTCGCCGTCGCCGCCGCCGTTAAGGCGCAGCAACCCGTCGCTGTGCAGGTCAATGGCCACGCGGTAACACTGGCGCCTGAGGATATCCTGGTACAGGCCATGCCGCGCGAGGGCCTTATCGTGGCAGGCGAGGAAGGTATCGTTGTTGCTCTGGATACCAAACTTACGGAGAAACTGGAGTACGAAGGACTGGCGCGCGAAGTCGTGCGCCATCTCAATGACTTGCGTAAAGAGGCCGGCTTAGAACTTACTGATCGCATAATGACAGAATACTCAGCTAGTGCTAAACTAGAGGCGGCATTCTCAGTATTCTCTGATTATATTCGTACCGAAACCTTATCAGTGAGACTTGAGAAGAGTGAGTTCCCAGCGGGGAAGGCGGCTTCAGATAGTTTCGACGGTGAATCGCTTACAATAGGCATTGTCAAGGTCTGAGGCGGCGCTTGTCGAAGATTCGAGTGTCAGGTGCAGTTATTGACAGAGGCGGGAAGTAAGCCATGCAAACCGATACTTCAGTTCAGCGCAGCGGTCTACAATCTGAACCTAAGATTGATGTGCGCCTGGCGGATGCCGGGAGCGACTTTGTATCTCTGGCTCAATCACTGACCCTTGAGCAGGTGCGCGTACTTGGCCAGTTGGTGACGCCGCTGGATCGATCGACTTCCGCGGTACGGATTGGATTCTTTGCATCTAGGCAAACCGACCGCAGCGCCATATTAGAGCATCTGGTCCGCCCGGCCGAGTCGCGCAAAGTGCGCACTCCCGAGCACCGCAAGGTGGTTGGTCTGCGCATCGACACGGCGGCGGCGCCGGAGGGCATGTTGCCGTGGCACTATCTCATCTTCAGCATCATCGAGTTGCTGACAGAAAGCGCCATGCCCACCGAGCGCAGCACCCTGAGCGAGTTGCGCAATGAGATCAGCCGCCTGGTGCGGGTTTACCGGCGCGACCCGGCCGCTGCCGCGCAACCTGCCGTTGTTTTTGCCAAGCGGTTCAGGACGGTATTCCCGAAACTGATCTTGAATACCATTTCGCTGGCCAATTCGGTGTTGCTCGTCGTGCTGGACCGGGTGGATGAAGCGGAGCCGCAAGATGCTGCTCAGTGGCTTGAAGCCACGCAGTATTTCTGCAACGCGCCCGGCTGCGCCGTATTGCTGGCCGCCAGTGAAGCCGCGCTCATCGCCAAGCTCAGCCTGAGCACAGGCGCTGTCAATGGCAAAGAGTTGCTGACTAACTGGCTGACGCGCCGTGTGGAGATCACCAACCAGACCCCTTTTATTGACCGGACATCGCCGATCCAGACACGCGATTTTGTACGGCCGGTCCTGCCCGCGGAGACGCCTGTGAGTGCGGGAGCAACGCGCATCACCGATGTGCCGACTGCGAGCGCCAACATCATCCGTGACGCGCTGCAGCCCAACGTGAACGCCATCGTGACCGCCACATCGCAGTGGCGCACGGCTATGCAGGTTGTAATGCGGCGGAATGAAGAAGGCTTAAGCGCCGATATTTCGACCAGCCTGGTCGCAAAATTCATCGCCCTGCGAGCCGTCGCGCCAGCTCTTTATGAAACGGTTCGTTACGATGCGCAGGTACTCGTCAACCTGGAACGCGCCGCACATGGCGATGCGACCAGCGATGCTTACCAGGAGTGGATTATCCAGAGCGGTAAGCATCCGAGATTAGTCGGCATCTTTACGGCTGAGCCGGAATTTTCGAGTATCGATGTGCGCGAGCTGGCGATCGGCCTGCGTCTGATCGATCCCAGCGCTGTGAATGAAGAACGCAACGCCGTGCAGTCAGGCCCACTGACACGCGCGCGACCGGGGCGTTCTGCGCGGACATCGGTGCAGACACGCGCGGCGGCAAGCCCCGCCAGCGATGCCAGTTGGCTGCTCAGTTCACCCTACATGGCGACGGCCAGCGCAGCGGCCAGCGTATTCATGCTGGATCGCGTTGGCAAGCTGCTGATCCAGGCTATCGATGGACCGCTGTTTGGCGGTCTGTTGCAGCCGCAGTTGCTTCCAGCGAATAGCATGCTCGGCGGTGTTCTGGGAAACGGGCTGGCAGTCGGCGCTGAGTTGTTCGGTTTAGTCCTGGCGGTGATGATTTCCATATTCTGGGGCGGTTTGCAACGGCGCCAGGCCTATTCGATCAGCATCGGGCTGATCGTCGGCGCTCTCGCATCGAACCTGCTGGATCGTCTGGCATATGGCAATGTCCTCAATTACATCCACATCGCCAGCCTGCCGGTGTTCAACCTGGCGCATGTGGGGTTGATAGTTGGCGCAGCCCTGCTGGTGGCGTCTCTGTTGCGCGGACCCGGCTCTGCATTGCCACAGGCTGCTGAATAAACCATAATCAGGTATTCATGGATTCTACTAACGGCGCACCGGTCCAGAAGGCTTCCCTGGCGGAACACCTGCTGCTTCTCGTGGTGGCTATCATCGCGATGGCTATCGACCAGGTGACCAAACGGCTGGTTGAAAATACGATACCGCTTGGATTTACAGCGGTGCCGATAGAGGCGCTCAATCCTTACCTGACGTTGACGCGCACGCAGAACACCGGCGCCGCCTTCAGCATACTGCAGAACGGCGGGTTATTTTTCGTTATCATCGCGGTTGTCGTGTCAGCTTTGATCGTGGTGTACGCGCCTCGCTTGCCTGCTGGAGACTGGATTTCGCGCGTGGCGCTTGGGCTGCAACTTGCCGGCGCGCTGGGTAACCTGGTCGATCGCCTGCGCCAGGGCTATGTAACCGACTTTATTCATTTCCAGATCCCACAAATAAACTTTGACTGGCCGGTGTCCAATATTGCGGATATCTGCATCGTGTCCGGTGTCATTCTCCTGATTGTCATCACGTTTATACGGGAACGTAGTAATACTCAACAAAACGGCACGGAAGAAACACAACCTGCGGTGAGATAGGAGGAAACGAACACATGGGCGGTTATGTCGATACCCTGATGGGTGCAAATGAAAAAGTACTGGTTCGGGCGCGACAACATTGGTTCCTATGGTTCCCGCAATTCATTCTCACGCTGATCATTATCGCGATTATTGTGGGCGCTTGCCTGCTGATTGCGACGACAGTGCCGTTTGCCGTATTCGGGCTGATATTTGTGGCGATCCCGATCGCGGTGTTCGTGCACACACTGTTACACTGGGCGAACGAGGAGTACCTCGTCACCAACCGCCGCATCATACAGACCGCGGGGATCATCAATAAAAACATCATCGACTCGTCGCTGGAGAAGATCAATGACGTCGTGTTGTCACAATCGATCATGGGGCGCATCATGGACTTCGGCGACCTCGAAATACTGACCAGCAGCGAACTGGGCATCAACAAACTTCACCGCATCATGTCTCCCGTGAAGTTTAAGGTCGCCATGCTGAATGCCAAGGAAGCCATGCGAGATATGGATGACATGCAGGCCACAGTGAGCGGCGCCAGGCCGGCGACGCACTCCGATATCCCTGCGATGATCGAAGAACTGGCGGATCTGCGCCAGAAAGGCCTGATTACCGAAACCGAATTTCAGGAAAAGCGCGCTAAATTGATGAGTCAAATATAGCCATGGCTGAATTCATAATAGACGGCGGCGTTTGTTTGCGCGGTGAAGTGATGTCATCCGGAAACAAGAATGCCGCACTTCCGCTTCTGGCGTGTTGTCTATTGACCGATCAACCCATGACGCTGCACAACGTGCCCTCCATTCGCGATGTGCACACGATGATTGAACTGTTGAAGTCGCTGGGCGCATCCGTGGAGTGGGAAGAACCGAACACGGTGCACGTGCACGCAGCCTCGCTCCATTCGTGTGCGCTGGACCCGATTCTGTGCAAGGACATACGGGCCAGCATCCTGCTGGCCGGGCCGCTGCTGGCGCGCGAAGGGATGGTGACTTTGCCGCCGCCGGGGGGCGATGTGATCGGCCGCCGCCGCATCGATACGCATTTCCTGGCGTTGAAGGCGCTCGGCGCTGAAGTCGACATCAATGGCCGGTTTGACCTGCATGCCAGGCATCTTGTTGGCGCCGATATCATGTTGGACGAAGCCAGCGTGACCGGCACGGAGAACGCCATCATGGCAGCCGTGCTCTCCAAAGGCGAGACGGTCATACGCAACGCCGCCAGCGAGCCGCATGTGCAGGATTTGTGCCGCTGCCTGAATATGATGGGCGCACAGATACGCCATATCGGTTCGAATACGCTGAAAATACGCGGTGTGAGCAAACTCAACGGCGTTGAGTTTACCGTTGGCGCAGACAATATCGAGGTGACAAGCTTTATCGTGCTCAGCGCATTGCGCGGCGACGGCGTTTGGATTCGCAATGCCAGCCCGGAACATCTCGGCATGACGCGCCTGATACTCAGTCGGCTGGGTATCAGTTTCGAGTCGCGCGGGCCTGACGTTTTCGTGCCGGGCGACCAAACACTGCAGGTTGAGATGGATCTGGACGGCGCGATCCCGAAGATCGACGATAATCCCTGGCCCGCATTCCCTGCCGATGCGATGAGCCTGGCGGTGGTGGCCGCCACGCAGGTCAACGGCACCGTGCTCATACACGAGAAGATGTTCGAGAGCCGGCTGTACTTTGTGGATAAGCTGATCAGCATGGGGGCGCGCATCGTGTTGTGCGACCCACATCGCTGTATCGTGCAGGGCCCCAACCGGTTGCACGGCGAACTGGTGCAAAGCCCCGATATCCGCGCCGGCGTGGCGCTGGTGATTGCGGCTCTGTGCGCCAACGGGCAGAGCCATATCTCCAACGTGCAGCAGATTGATCGCGGCTACGAGCGCTTCGATGACAAACTGCGCGCGCTGGGAGCGAAAATCGAGCGGCGCTGACGAAACCCAACTAATCGCAGATACGTTATAACAGGAGCGAGCATGCCGGAGACCGGGGGCAGTGCATTAGCTTATCTTCTGCCACAGGAGGCGGCGCGGGCCGTTGACGCCTGGCGCCAGCGCTACGATCCGCATATCGACTATATCCCGCCGCATGTGACCGTCACGTATCCTCCGTTTGTTTCAGAGCAGGATTGGGAGAATGTGCGGCCACGGATATCCGAATGCCTTAAGGTTGTAAAGGCGTTCAAGGTACGGCTTGCCTCGACCGGGGTATTTACCGATCCCCAGAAAGTGCTGTGGTTGCGCCCTGAAGACGGCGGGAACTTTGCAGCCATCCACAACCTGCTGGCGCGCAGTTTCCCATCACAGGCGCCGCCTTCCCCACTGAGCTATGTGCCGCACGTCACGCTGGGTTTCTTCGACACCCTGGAAGCTTTGGAGCTGGCGCGCGCGGCCGTCATGAGTGAGTGGCAGCCGCAGTGGATCACAGTCGATCAGTTGACTCTTCTGCAAAACATCTCGGAAGGGGTGTGGATGGTGCGCGACCGCATCCGGCTGGCCGCCCCGTAAACCACTATTACGGATTTCTTAACAAACCGCAATAGCGCACGAACCATCCGTATAATTCCGAGCGTGCCACCGACTCATATTCTGGTCGTCGATGATGAGGCCGGCGTTCGTGACGTTTTGAAGCGTTACCTCGAACGAGAAGGTTATCAGGTGCTGCTGGCCGCCAACGGTCCCGATGCCCTGAATACAATCGAACTGGAACGCGAGAGACTGTTGCTGGTAGTGCTCGATGTGATGCTGCCAGGCATCGATGGGCTTGAGATACTTAAGCATGTGCGCGGCAGCAACCCGATCCCGATCATCATCCTGTCTGCCCGCTCAGAGGAGTTCGACCGCGTTGCTGGATTGGAGTCCGGCGCGGATGATTATGTCCCCAAACCCTTCAGCCCGCGCGAAGTTGTGTCGCGTGTTAAAGCGGTTTTGCGGCGCGGAACGCCGGATGTCTTGAGCGCGAATAGCCGCAAACCTCTCATGGTCGGGAATATCAGCCTGGACCCCGACACGCGCCAAGTCGAGGTGGATGGTAAAGCCTGCGAACTGACGGCTAAGGAGTTTGAACTCCTGTGGCTGTTCATGCGCCACCCCCGCCAGGTCTTCACGCGCGACCAGTTGCTCGATCAGGTATGGGGATTTTCCGAGTTCATCGACTCAAGCACGGTCACGGTGCATATCCATCGCCTGCGCGACAAGATTGAAATAGACCCCACCAAACCCACTCGCCTGATCACTGTGTGGGGGGTGGGGTATCGTCTGGAGCCGGATCGCTGATGGCACTGTCCCGTCAGTTGACGATTATCGCGGTACTGGCGATCCTGCTCTCTATGGCGCTGGCGCTGGTTGCGCTGGTGATGCGGCCGGCGCGCGAAGACTTCCCCCTGTTCGCGTTGCTGCTGGCAACACCTGTTGTGGTTGCCGGGGTTGGCGCGACGATCGCCCGCCGGCAGGCCTGGTGGCGTCAGTTCCGCAGTGTGGCCGTCGCGCTCTTCATTACCAATGCCATCAGCGCTGGATTGATCCTCCTGACGGTATATGTCACGGCGCGCCTGATGTTTATCAGCGCCCATGACGCCAATCTGGCGCTGGTTATCGTCGTTTTTGCCAGTGTGGTCACCCTGGTTTTCGGTTACTTTGTGGCCACGAGCTTGCGCGAGGGGATCAGCGATATCATCAACGCGGCCAAAGCCGTTCAACTGGGTGATTTCAGCGTCATGGCGGATGACCGCGGCAGCGACGAACTGGCGGAACTGGCTCGCACGTTTAACGAGATGACTGCGCAGCTTCGCCACGTGCGCGAGCAGGAGACGCGCCTTAACCTGGCGCGGCGCGACTTGATCGCCTGGGTTTCGCACGATCTGCGCACGCCGCTGACCGCGATGCGCGCGCGCATTGAGGCCATCCACGACGGCGTCGTGAGCGAGCCCGGCGAGGTTGCGGCGTACCTGGATGTGGTGCGCAACGATACTTATGCGCTCAGCCACCTGATCGACGATCTGTTTGAGCTGGCTACCATCGACGCCGGCGGACTGCGCCTGAATAAGATCGATTGCTCTCTGAGCGATCTTGTTTCGGATACCATCAAAGCCATGAGTGTGCTGGCTGATGCACGCCATATCAAGCTGGTTGGGCAAGTCGCGCCGGAAGTGGGTGCAGTCAATATCAGCCCGCAGCACATCCAGCGGGTGCTGAACAACCTGGTTGGCAATGCGCTGGCGCATACCCACGCGGGAGGCAGCGTGACGGTGGAAGCGATGGCCGCCTCGCCGCACAGGTCAGTCAAAGTGCGCATCATCGACACCGGCGAGGGCATTGCGCCGGCCGATTTGCCCCATATATTCGAGCGTTTTTACCGTGGCGAGCGTTCGCGCGCTCGCACTGAAGGTTCGGGAGCCATACCGACCGCAGGTATGGGCCTGGGTCTGGCTATCGCGCGCGCCCTCGTTGAGGCGCACGGCGGCCAGATCGACGTGGAGAGCCAGCTTGGACAGGGGACGACTGTCTGGTTTACCCTGCCACTATGACGAAGCGCCGCTGTAGCGCCTGACGCCGGCTTTCCAGACACGCGATGAGATGAAGACGGCAGCCACACCGACCAGTAGAAACGCCCCGACCTGCCACGCCGCCAATTCGCCGCGCAATGCCTGCAGCGGTACAGTCGTCGCGACCGCTATGGGGATGACAAAAGTGATGATGCTGCGCAGCCAGACCGGGTACATCTGAGCCGGATAGCATTTTCAGTGTAGTGGTCTTGCCGGCGCCGTTCGGGCCAAGGAATCCGACGATCTCGCCCGCGCCAATGCGAAAGCTGACCTGTTGCACAGCCTTGACATCGCGAAACTTGCGCTTGAAGAAGCTGCCGACGGCGGCCTTGAAACCGCCCTCACGGTCGGTCACCTGGTAGGTTTTGCTGAGGGCGTTGACGACAATCGGATCAGACGCTGTACCAGTCATTTACCATCGCCTCCTGTAAGATCGCACCTCCCAGTACCTGTCTCTCCTGTCACTGACGTGGAAGCTGATCTACCGGGACACTGGACTGCTGAGTGCTCAATTATACAGAACAATTGTTCGACACGCGATCAGCAAAACCTATTGACAATCACCTTACCGCGTGATAGCATCTTTCCCCAAGATAATCGAATAGTTCAATCGCACTCTTATCCAGAGAGGTGGAGGGGATCGTCCCGATGAAGCCTCGACAAACTGAAACGTCACAGAGTGTTGCAAGGGGCCAACTCCGGCAGCACAAATTGGAAGATGAGAGAAGCGCTGCCCACTCTCCCGGAACGCTGCTGGCAAGGATTTGATGTTGCCAGCCTCCCCTTGTGTGTGCGGTGTTTTCAACAAACTCAAAATGCGCATCCTTTCTCAATACCAAAAGCTCGCGTGCCTCCGCGACTTGGGTCGCCCTCATCGGAATACGCTGTGCCTGTGTAGCTAGCGGGACAACCGACCGCCTCCGCTGGCACGGCTGTTCCGCGCCCACGTCCTTCTCTAATCAATTTTCGCGCCCCGGCGCCGTTTGAGCAGTCGTTGCATGCCTGCCTCACGCCGGGCCGCGGGCTCACGCTTATCGTATTACCCGCTCTATTGTATTTTGTAAATAAGGTGTTGAAATGAGCAAAGTTCTTGATGAAGTATTGAATGCGAACGCTGAATATGCAGGTAGCTTTGGTGAAAAAGGGAAGCTGGCCATCCCGCCCGCGCGCCACTTTGCCATCCTGACTTGCATGGATGCGCGGCTGGACCCGGCCCAATACGCCGGGCTGGCCGAGGGCGACGCGCACGTCATTCGCAACGCCGGCGGGCGCGCCAGCGATGACGCGATCCGCTCACTTGTCATATCGTACAAGCTGCTGGGCACGCACGAGTGGTTCGTCATCCATCACACCAACTGTGGCATGGCGCTCTTCACCGACGATATCATCCGTGACTTGCTTTATAAAAGCCTAGAGACGGCCACCGTCGATGCCAATGGCTGGCACGACGTCGGTAAGGGGCCGGGATCATCCGAGGGCGAGTTCATCGATTGGCTCACCTTCAAGAACGAGACGGACAGCGTCACCGAAGACGTGCGCCGCATCCGCAATCACCCGCTGGTGCCCAGGAGCATCCCCATCTATGGCTATGTCTACGACGTGAAGACCGGTAAACTCATCGAGGCGCCGGAAGCCACACGTGTCGGTAGAGCTGCTTGAGAAGAATAGAGGCTGCCGATGGCAGGGCAATTGCACGTCGATTTTAAGGATTGCATATGGCGTTCGTAGCGTGCTCAATAACCATATGTGGCTTCGTCCATTGGATTGCACTGCAGCAACAAGCAACATATAGGGTGCAGTGGCAGCTTGACTACCAGTAGTGGAACTTTATCTTTGGACATGCGATTGCCCTGTTTGATACAGATGTGTCGCGGCCAATGGCAGATACTTGCGAACGGATGTCGAGGGCGGCTTCCGTGACTATTGAGGCTTGCGAGTGTTGTAATTACTGTATAAACGATTGTGCCCGAACCATGTTGAATGGTTCTCAGGAGGATACATGAGTACGAATGAATCCGTGGTTAGGAATAAACCGATCAGTCCGTGGACGCTGACGACGCGCCGGATTGTGTTTGCGGCGCTGTTCGGCGCCATGACGTTTGCTCTTGGGGCGCCGCCCGCGCTCATCGGCTTTATACGGTTGCCCAATATTTCGGGCGCGGCGACGATACTCCACATCCCGGTCATCATTGGCGCGGTGGTGGGCGGGCCGGTGGTGGGGATGCTGAGCGGCTTCATCTTCGGCATATCCAGCATCCTGAACGACACAACGGGTTTATTCGGAAATCCGATCATCTCGGTGCTGCCGCGCGTGTTGATTGGTCTGACATCGTGGCTGGCGTATCGCGGGCTGTGTAATGTGAATGTTTCCAGCCTGGTGGCTGCCGCCGTTGCCGGTGTTGTCGGGACGCTTACGAACACCATCCTGGTTGTGGGATTCCTGGTGATATTCGGCCTGATACCGCTGGCGGTGGTGCCGACGATCCTGCCACAGGCGATTATTGAGGTCATCATTGCGGCCGCGATCCTGCCCGTAGTGGTCAGAGCTGTGGAGGTTGTCTTGGCACGCTATGCGCGTGGCGATTGATTTCGGCCTGACCAACCTGGACATCGTCGTCGAAGGCGAGGACAATCGCCTGCAGCGCTGCACGGTTCCCGCTGCCGGCGCAGTCGATGTCGCTCAGCTTGAGCGCGCCATCCGTGCCACTGGATTTCTTCCGACGGACTTCGAGCAGATCGTCGTCACAGGTGGACAGCATCGCCGGCTGCCCCAGCGGTATGGGCCGACGCCTGTCGCTGGCGTCAACGAGGTGACGGCGATCGGTCGCGGCGGCCTGCATCTGGCGGGGCTGCCCGAGGCGCTGGTGGTCAGCGCCGGTTCCGGCACGGCAATGGTTGCGGCACGCGATGGGGACATCCATCATGCCACTGGAAGCGCAGTCGGGGGTGGCACGTTGCAGGGGCTTGGCAAGCTGCTGCTGGGCACTGCCGATGCGGGCGAGATCGATGAACTGGCCGCCGCAGGCAACTCGAATGCCGTCGATCTGACGCTGCTCGAAGCCACTGGCGGCGTGCTGGGTCACCTGCCTGCCGATGCGAATGCCGTCAACTTCGGACGCATCCCGCGCATGAGCAACAGCGATCCAGGCTGGATGCCCGGTCGAGCCGATATCGCGGCCGGGCTTGTTGTCATGGTCGGGCAGGTGATTGCGGTTATCGCCGTCAATGCAGCGCGCGCCGAGGGGTTGGAGCAAATCGTCGTAGTCGGCCATCTGGTTGACCTTCCGACGGTACGGCGGGTGTTGGAGACCGTCGCCGGTTATTACGATGCGCATATCGTGGTTCCCGAGATGCCCGGCTACGCCACTGCCATGGGCGCGTTGATGAGCGTCCACTCATGAAGTCCGAATTCATGCACCCAATGCAGCCCTGGCCCAGTCTGGCCCGCTTTGGGAGAATACTGACACTTCCGCGGAGTGGGTTAAACCTCTTTGTATTCGATACCGGCGCTGCGGGCGCCAGTAACCTGCCCGTGTTGCTGATGGTGCACGGCCTGGGTGACGAAGCGGACACATGGCGCCACCTCATCGAGCCATTGGCGCGACAGTATCGCGTCATTGCCCTGGATCTGCCGGGTTTCGGTCGCAGCGATAAGCCGCGCCGTTCCTATACCCCCTCGTTTTATGTGGACACCATTCTGGCGCTCATCAGCGCACTGGGCGCCTCGACGGTGTCAATTGTCGGACATTCACTGGGCGGAATGATTGCGCACGCGCTTGCGCTGTCGAATCCGAACCTGGTCAGCCGCCTGACGCTTATCGACGGTTGTTTATCCCCGCAGCCTCAACGGGTAAGCCCCGGAATGCTGTTGATGCTGTTGCCATACTTCGGCGAGCGCTTTTATAACAACCTGCGCAAAGATCCGCAAGCTGCCTATGCCACGCTGAGAGGTTATTACGCCGACCTGGATGGCATGCCTGAACAGGACCAGCGCTTTCTCTATCAGCGCGTTAACGAACGCGTGTGGAGCGATGGACAGCGGGATGCTTATCTATCTGTATTGCGCCACATGCCGATCTGGATGGCGGGAAATGGCCGTAAGCTGACTGCCCAAATCAATCAGTGCGCCGCGCCGACCCACGTCATTTGGGGCGTGAAAGACATGATCCTGCCGCTGGCGCATGCCCAGGCGCTTGTTGCGCAGCAGCCCTGCACTCACCTGAGCCTGATACCGGATGCAGGCCATCTGCCGCATCAGGAACGACCGCAGGCTGTGCTTGATGCGGTAACTCACTGACCTTGGCCTGATCCTGCGCCAGATTGCAGCAACGAGTCACAAAAACGCATGCACCGCTTGACTTTTAGTTAAAATTTTATTAAGATTGCGCACAGCCTAGAACCAGTTGCATCAGTCCCAGTGTAGGCATCGAGACATGCGTGAAAGGGTGACTATCACCGATATTGCTCAGGAAAGCGGAGTATCTCCCGCGACTGTCTCATTGGTGCTAAGAAATCGCCCCGGCGTGTCCGATGAGACGCGCGCGCGCGTCATAGAAGTGGCTGGCAAAATCGGTTATCAGGTCAAACCAGTCCTCGTCAGTTCCAGGAACAGCCGGCTGCAAACGATTGGCATGGTGGTGAAAACCGAGCCTAACCTGCCTGCGCGAGCAAACCCCTTTTACTCACATGTGATCATCGGCGTCGAGGATGCCTGCCGCAATAACGGGATCGATCTTCTTCTATCAACCATGCCGGTGGACGAAAAAAATCGCCCTCTGGGTGTTCCACAATTGCTCTCAAGGGGCGTTGCTGATGCGCTGCTGATGGTGGGCACATTCGTCGATGAAACCATCACATCGGTTGTCGGCCGCAAGATGGCGCCTATCGTGCTGGTCGATGCCTACGCAAAAACCGAGTGCTTTGATGCGGTCGTATCGGATAACTTTGAAGCCGCCTGGCAGGCAGTGAATTATCTGGTGCGCCACGGCCACCAGCATATTGGGCTGATCGGCGGAGAGCCGGATGCCTATCCCAGCATCAAGCAGCGTCGCGGCGGTTATTTGCGCGCCTTGCGCGAAAATAACATCTCCGACGTATACTGTGCAGACTTCAATATCATGACTGTAACCGGTTACGATGCGGCCAGGGATTTACTGCAGAAACATCCCCAGATTACTGCCCTTTTCGGCGTTAATGACAAGGTGGCGCTGGCTGCAATGAATGCGGCGCAGGATCTGGGGCGCCACATTCCGGATGATATTTCCGTGATTGGCTATGACGATGTAGACTTAGCGAGTAACGCAAAACCATCACTTACCACTATGCATGTTGATACCGTCGCCATGGGACGCGCCGCCGTTCAGTTGATCATGAACCGAATTGAGCATCCGGACTCGGCGCGGGTCACATTGACCATTCACCCGACCCTTGTTGAACGGGAATCCGTCGCAAAAGCAAAAACAACCCGAGTGGTGCGCTAATAAGATGATATAAAGGATATCCAGTGCGATATCCAACCAGACTCTACATAACGTCCGCGAGGTACGAAGGAGGTGCAGGTACGCCAATAGAGCAAAGAATCCCGGCTAATCCCGCCAGTTACGAGTGCTCGATTTATCCAACACCTTATGTAAGGAGTGAGACAGATGAAAGGTAAGTTAACACGTAGAGAGATGCTTCGCTTGTCCGCCATCGTAGGCGCAGGCACCCTGGCAGCCGCCTGTGGTGCTACACCAACCGCCGCGCCGACCACTGCGCCGACCGCAGCACCCGCGGCGACAGCGGCCCCAGCCGCCACCGCGGCTCCTGCCGCGACGGAAGCTCCAGCAGCTACCGCCACGACTGCCGCGACCACGGCCGCCGCTGCGACTGCGACGACGGCCCCAGCCGCCGCCGGCGGCGCAGTTCCGCGCAACCGCACGCTGATCCTGACCAATGCCGGCTCGAAGTTCACCTCGATGGGCCTGATCAACCCGGTGGCCGGCATGAACCACCAAGAGGGCATGGCGCTATTGTGGGATCCGCTGTTCTACTACTCGGTCTTCGCCGATAAGGAACTCCCGTGGCTGGCGGAGAGCAGTGAGTACAACAAGGACTACACTGGCCTCACCATCAAGATGCGCAAAGGCACCATGTGGAGCGATGGGCAGCCCATCACGTCCGCCGACGTGAAGTTCACGCTCGATACCTACGCCAAGAACGAGAAGATCGACTATCACGGCGCCGTGAAGGATAACGTAAAGAGCGTCGATACGCCTGACGATCAGACCGTGGTCATCACCTTCAACGCGCCATCGCCGCGCTTCAAGTTCGAGTATCTGAGCCTGAAGTTCGACACCGGCTTCGTGATGTTGCCGATGCATGCCCTCAAGGACGCCGCGGACGTGACCACCGTGCAGGGCAAGGATTCCACCTTCCCGCACAGCGGCATGTTCAATGTGACCCAGAGCCCCGAGCAGTACGTGTTCGATGTCCGCAAGGATTGGTGGGGCTTCACGACGGGCTTCCAGAAGGTACCCGATGTCCAGCGTGTGCTGTACGTCCTCAGCGGCGACATGACCACCGTCGCGCAGCGCGTAGTGAACAACGAAGTCGACACAACCCTCGACCTGCGCTCTGCCACGATCCGCAGCGTTGTCGATCAGAACCCCAAGATCACCACACACACTGGCAAGGACTGGCCTCTGGGTTACCGCGACTGGTGGCCGAACTCGCTGTGGGTCAATACACAGTTGGCGCCATACAGCGACCCGGACGTGCGCTGGGCGATGAACTACGCTATCGACCGCGACACCATCGACAAGGTCGTGTATTTCGGCGCGAAGATCGCGACGATCTTCCCATATCCCGAATACCCCGCGTTGAACAAGTACCTTGATGGCGCAAGACCGATCGCCGATAAACTGGGCGTGCGCACGTTCGATCTGACCAAGACCGCCGAGCGCATGACCAAGGCCGGCTTCACCAAGGACGCCGACGGCTTCTGGGTGAAGGGCGGCAAGCGCGTCAACGCGACGATCAACGGCTTCGAGTCGATCCACGCCGACATCGTGCCCGTGCTGGTGGAAATGCTTCGCAAGGGCGGGTTTGAAGCGGCGCCGAACTTCGGCAACGACGCCTTCCAGAACATGGCCGACGGCAAGCCCGGTCTGTACATGTTCGGACACGGCGCCAGCGTGATCGATCCTTACGCTACGCTGTTGCTGTATCATAGCAAGAACGCCAAGCCTCTCGGCACGACCGCGGGCAACAACGCATTCTCGCGCTACAAGAACCCGGAGTTCGACAAGCTGGTCGATGCGATGGCCCCGCTGCCTCCAGGCGATCCCGGCATCGTCGACATCTTCAACAAGGCCATAACGATCTACTGGACCGACATGATCGACATTCCGATCATCCAGTGGCTGCACCGCATCCCCTACAACCAGACGTACTGGGTGAATTGGCCGACCCAGGATAACCCCTATCTGAACGGCGCATTCTGGCACTGGACCTTCCCGCTGCTCGTTTTGGGTTTGAAGGCCGCTCAGTAAGTTAATGGGCGCCTGCAGCCGGTAGTTGGCTGAGTTGGCGTACGTGGCGGAGGGCGGTCAACGGATCGCCCTCCGCGCCGAGGGAGGTTACCCAAGTGAGATTAGGTTATATACTGCGGCGCTTTATTTTTCTGGTATTCGTCATCTGGACGGCTGCCACGGTGCTGTTTTTCATCCCGCGGCTTTCCAGAGTGAATCCGATTCGCGAGCGTTTCGCAGCTCTTGCGCGTTCCACCGGTTATATGCCCGCAGACCTTGACAACATCATTAAAAACTTCGAGCTCAAATTCGGTCTGGATAAGCCGCTCCCGCAGCAATATGTGGATTACATGGGGAGCGTCCTGCGCGGCGACCTCGGCGTCTCGTTGATGTCCTATCCGAAGACCGTTGTCCAATTAATCGGTGAAGCCCTGCCGTGGACGCTTGGCTTGCTGAGTGTCACGACGGTTCTGACTTTCCTGCTTGGAACGGCGGTCGGCGCCCTGGCCGGCTGGCCCAAGAGTCCGAACTGGGTTAAAAGCATGGTTACGCCGCTGATTGTTCTGGCGGCGATTCCCCCACAAGTTCTGGGCTTACTGCTGATTTACTTCATCGCTTTCAGAATGAAACTCTTACCCATGGCGGGCGCTTATAGCATTGGTGTAGAACCGGGGCATCTCACCGTCAGCTTGATTCTCGACGTACTGAAGCACGCCATCCTGCCGGCGGCGGCTTTGATCATAGCTTATATCGGGTTCTGGGCGCTTGGCATGCGCGGCATGGGCGTAACGGTGCAAGGCGAGGATTACGTCCTGTTTGCTGAACACAAAGGGCTGAAACAGAGTCGTATTTTCTACTGGTACTATGTGCGCAACGCCATATTGCCGCAGGTGACCTCGCTGGCGCTGGCATTCGGCGGTATTATCGGCGCAGGCATCCTGGTCGAGGTGACGTTTGGTTTCCCGGGCATCGGATCGACTCTGGGCAGCGCCATTGCCTCCAATGATTACTTCGTAATCTATGGGATCGGGTTCATCACCATCTTCGCCGTCGGCGTCAGCATGCTGGTGGTGGATTTGATCTATCCCTTGCTCGATCCACGCATCAGTTACGAACGTAAATAGGCACACGTAACAGGCGCTTATTCGATTGTCCGGATAGCGTATTGCAATTCAGGTAGGTAATAATGGAACTGGCTATTCCTTCCCAATCAGCGGGTCCAGCAGGCCCCACACAGCGCACATTGGTCCTGCGTTATCTTCGGCGCAACAAAAGCCTCACGATCGGTCTGGTCATCCTGCTCTTTCTGCTTGTTTTCAGCATCGGCGGCTCCTTCGTCGTCGATACGGCGAAGCTGGCATATCCGCTGGCCGTCACCCCGCTGCAGCCGCCCAGCCCGGAATATCCGTTGGGCACCGATAAAGACGGCCGCGACCTCCTGGCCGTGATGATCCGCGGCATCATGCTGACCGGTTTCATCGGGCTGGCGGCAGGAACAGTCGGTATTGTTCTTGGTGTGATTCTGGGCTTCATCGCAGGTTACTTTGGCGGACCGATAGACCTGGTCGTGCGCTGGGTCACCGAAGTGCTTCTGACGATCCCCAGCCTGATCCTGCTGATCATCATTGCCGGCACGATCGTAGATAAGAACCAGGTGACCGTGCTGACCATGGCGGCGGTCACGTCGGTGCTGGCCTGGGTAGGGCCTACGCGTGTGGTGCGCTCGCAGGTGCTCACCATGAAAGAGCGCACGTTCGTCAGCGTCGCTAAGCTGTCCGGCATGGGCGACATGGAGATCATCTTTAAGGAACTCATGCCCAACCTGCTGCCATTCCTGGTGGCCAGTTTTGTAGGCCAGGTGATGGGCGCGATTTACGCCTCCTTCGGCCTTGAGATGCTGGGTCTCGGCCCGGCGCGCGAACCGACGATTGGTATGACGATCCGCTGGGCGGTATACCATGGCGCGTTGTTTAACGAGTGGTGGTGGTGGATATTGTGGCCCGTCGTGGCGCTGGTATTGATCTTCGCCAGCCTTTCTCTCATCAATGTTGGTCTCGATGAAATCGCGAATCCGCGCGTGAGGAGGACAGAATGACGCAGGCCGTATTAGAGGTCAGCAATCTCGGCGTCAGTTATTACACGGACGCCGGGAGAACAAGGGCTGTCGATGGCGTCAACCTGACCCTATATGCAGGCGAACGGCTTGGGCTGGTCGGCGAGTCGGGTTGCGGCAAATCGACCATGGCGCTGGCGCTCATGCGCATGATCAAGCCGCCGGGACGCATCGAGTCGGGCAGCGCGATCATCGGCGACGAGAAAGACCGCGTCGATCTGCTGAAACTCAGCGAAGCGGAAATGCTGCAGGCGCGCCTGAGTCGGATTGCCTACATCCCGCAGGGCGCGATGAACTCGCTGAATCCCGTCATGCGCATTAGCTCCCAGATGCTGGACGCGATGAAGGCGCATCTGCCGAAAGCATCCAATGCCGAACTGATGGAACGCGCCGAAGAGTCGATTGCGTCCGTCGAGCTGAAGCGCAGCGTGATGCATATGTATCCGCACGAGTTGAGCGGCGGCATGAAGCAGCGCGTGTGCATCGCCATCGGCATCCTGCTCAGCCCGAAGGTGATCATTGCCGACGAGCCGACCAGCGCGCTGGATGTGGTTGTGCAGCGCCAGGTGATGGAGACCATCGTCCGCGTGCAGGAGAAAATCGGCGCAACGGTGATCCTGATCGGCCACGACATGGGGCTGATGTGCCAGATCACCAGCCGGGTCGCCGTCATGTATGCCGGTAAACTGGTCGAACTGAGCACCGTGCGCGAGATGTTCTCGGACCCCATGCACCCGTATGCCAAAGCGTTGATCGCCAGCTTGCCCAGCCTGGAAAATAAAGGCGTCTTCAGGGGCATCCCCGGTCTCGCGCCGTCATTGCTGCGTCTGCCCAGCGGTTGTGTCTTCCATCCCCGCTGCGAGTACGCGATGGACGTCTGCAAAACCACGGCGCCGCAGCAGGCTGTCACTCCTTCGGGTCGCTACGTGTTCTGTCATCTTTATGACGAGCACGGCAATAAAGCGCCCAATACGCCCTTGACGAAAGCACAACCAGTCACCGTCTAGATGATGCTTACGGGAAAGAATAAACCAAATGGCTCCACTCCTCGAACTCAAGAATGTCTCTAAGATTTACAGTCAGGGTCTGCTCTCCCGTGGACAGACGATTGCACTTGACAATCTGTCGGTGGTTCTCGACGATGCCAAACCTTCGATCGTCGCGGTAGCCGGCGAGAGCGGCAGCGGCAAGACCACGCTGAGCATGCTGGCGCTCGGTTTCATCCAGCCGTCTAAAGGCGAGATTTTATATAAAGGAAAGAACCTGTCGAAGCTGGCGGGCGAGGATCACTTGCACTTTCGACGCGAAGTGCAGGCCGTATTCCAGGACCCGTTTGCGGTGTTCAATCCGTTTTACACGATCGATCACCTGCTCACGGTCCCGATCGACAAGTTTAAGCTGACCAAGTCCAAGAAACAGGCCCGCCAGATGATGGAGAATGCGTTGAGCGCGGTGGGACTGCGGCCCGACGAAATTCTGGGCCGTTTCCCGCACCAGTTGTCGGGCGGCCAGCGCCAGCGCATCTCAGTCGCGCGGGCGCTGCTGTTGAGGCCGACACTGCTCGTCGCCGACGAGCCGGTCTCGATGGTCGATGCCTCCTTGCGCGCCACTATTCTGGAAAGTTTGAAGAAGCTTAAGAAAGACTACGGCATCTCCATCCTGTATATCACGCACGACCTGACGACAGCCTATCACATCAGCGACAGCATCATCGTGCTGTATCGCGGCGGCGTGATGGAAGCGGGCGACATTGACACGGTCATTAAGAACCCCAAGCACCCGTATACCCGGCTGCTGATCGACTCCATCCCCTGGCCCGACCTCAAACTGCGTTGGGGGTCGTCGGAACTTCAGGCTAAAGAGGGCGACTACAAATTCGCAGCCGGGTGCCGCTTTGCAGGCCGCTGCCCGTTCGTGATGCCCAAGTGCAAGGAAAGCATTCCGCCGCTTTTCAAGACAGATCCACAGCGTGCCGCGGCCTGCTACCTCTATGAGGAGAGCCCGAAACTGGAAAACCAGAACATCACGCCGCTAATATCCGTGTAAAGTATGGGGGCAGCATCGATAAAAAACCCCGCTGTCGATCAGCGGGGTTTTTATTTTGCTGCGCCGGCGGCAAGCCTGACTCACATCTTGCGGAGTTTCTTTGCACGGCCTTCCGGAGTTGTTAAATCCAGAACGTCACCGGTGATCTTATAGTCCCACGTCACTTTGGCGCCGCTTTCGTCAATCTCAACTTTACCCGCGCCATTGCCGCCCGACGTGATGTTGTAATGAGAGGTCGTATCCGCGCCGACAGCCGTAATGATTACGCTGAAGTCATCTTTGAAACTGTATGCTGATGCGCCATCCGCAGTAGACCATTTACCGAGAAGCGATGCATCTTTGATGCCGCTGGCGCCTGGTGTCACACTGGGGCCGCCGCCGCCCGATGTAACGCCGCCGATACCGCCACTGCCGGGTTTGTTTGCATCGTTGCTGCCTCCACCACTGCCGCAGGCTGCTAACATTAACGCTGCAGTGACCAGGAAAGTGAGAAAAGCAAATAGACGTTTCATGGGTGTATACCTACCTCTTTCTTGTTTTAAGTTTCTCCAAAATCTGCTTTTAGCCTGGGTTGGACGCCAGCATTGGCTAATTATAGACTGGCTTGTTTATCCTGGTAAACCCAGTTTGGAACACGAAAAAGCCACTGCCCCGGCATTTAATACGCCCCCCGGCGGCTAGATCGGTGGATGTCCGGCACTGGCAAAGGCCTTAACCGCCTCTGTTACCAGCCCCAGCAGTGACGACGGCAGGATGCCGATCGCCAGCGTCGCCGCGCCGGTAATTACGACCGCGGCGCTGCGCCCGAAATTGGAGACGCTGAGCGGTTGGGGCTGTTCCGCCGGTTCGCGCATGAACATGGTCACTACCACTCGCAGATAGAAGTAGGCTGAGATGACGCTCGTCAGCACACCGATAACGGCGAGCCACACAAGGTTCGAGCTGATCGCTGCCTGAAAGAGAAAGTACTTCCCCGCAAAGCCGGCTGTAGGCGGCACGCCGGTCAGGGAGAACATCGCGAGCGCCATGACAATTGCCATGAAGGGTTTGCGCCGGAACAGGCCTGCATATCCTTCAATCGATTGATCTTCACCGGACACGGTTCCGAGGCTGGTCATGACGGCGAATGCAGCCAGCGTCGTTACTGCGTAGCTGGCGAGATAGAAAAGGACGCCGGTGGCGCCCATCGCATTTCCGGCGGCCACCCCCATCAGGATGTAGCCGGCGTGAGCGATGGACGAGTAGGCCAGCATGCGCTTCAGGTTAGTCTGCGATAGCGCGATGACATTCCCCACGATCATTGTGAGCGCCGATATGACTGCCATAATGGGCTGCCAGGTGCTCAGCAAAGGCGCCAACCCGAACATAAACACCCTTATGAGGGCGGCGAATCCGGCAGCTTTGGTTGCCGTGGCCATAAACGCGGTCACGGTCGTCGGAGCGCCTTCATAGACATCCGGCGTCCACATATGAAACGGCGCTGCAGCAACCTTGAAACCCAGACCTACCAGAATCAGCCCGGCGCCCGTATAGAGCAGCAGATTGTCACTGACTTCGTGAACGCTGATCTTGCGGGCGATTTCGCTGAGTTGGGTCGTGCCGGTTGCGCCATAGATCAGCGCGATACCGTACACCAGGAATCCTGATGCAAACGCGCCCAGCAGGAAGTACTTCATCGCCGATTCTTCGCTGTCTACACGCGGGCGTGCGATGCCGCACAGGATATACAGGGGAATCGACAGGAGTTCCACGCCGACGAAGACGGTCAACAGATTGACCGCATGGGCCATCAGCATCATGCCGCTTGTGGAGAAAAGCAGCAACGGATAAAACTCGCCGCGCATGATGCCGCGCTCCTGGTTATACCGTAATGTCAGCAGAACCGTAACGATTCCGATACATGCGAACAGGCCGTCGAGGAACAGAGCATAGTCATCCACGGCGGTCATGTTGTTGAAACCCGTCTGATTGCGGCCTGCCAGCAAGGGCGCAGTCGCCAGTGAGGCCGCAAACACCACGATTGCCAGCCATGCAGTAATGGCCTTGTTGTCACGCGGCACGATCAGATCGACCAGTAACAGAACAATCGCGCCTCCAGCAAGGACAAGAGGTGGGAGGATCGTGTAAATATCGTTAAGATTCATCATGTTGTCTCAACTCGGGAAATTCACCGCAACCAACCTGAAACCACCGCCGTTCGATGCCGCGTAGTCAAACACCACGCCGGATGAATCGCACCAGAGGTGGCAGATCCGTTCTCCATTGCCGCCTAAATCCAGCCGGATATGCTCCAGCTTTAACCGTCCAAACGGCGTCTCACGCTGTTCATTGCCCAGGTGGGTATAAACCTGCATCAACCGTTTGGGTTCAAAGGTCACCTTATCGAGCGAAACCACTCTCAAATTCCGCGTTTGCCCCGGCGCGAGTCGGTTACGCCACAGGATAACCATATTGAACAGAGCCGAATTGTAATCGATTTCACAATCATCTGTCCACTCATAGTCGCGCGTGCGGCTGATCTCGTCCACTCTCCAGCACAGGTTTACCCGACCATCGGCGAAGTCAATCCGGCTCTCGCGTTTTCCGGACAGCGCGTGGATGACCAGTCTGCGCCAGCTCAGGTTGGGGCTGAGTTCAAGCGAAACCGCTTCGCTGCGCGGTTCCTCATCGGGAGCGATGCGCACAGTTTCCGTATCGATGCGGACGGCGCCGTCCAGGCTGTTTATCCAGCGCCAGCGCTCATCTGCGGTGATGCTCCCGGCGGCGTCGAACGACTGGTAAATCCCCTTTCGACCGGTTGGTCTGGCTGTGGCGTCATCAGATATCATAACGTGCTTCCCGTTCCATGGCGCTGATCGTGCACACGCAATCGTATATCGAAAAACGCAATACGGAAATGGTTAGAATAAGCTTATGCAAGACGATTCCCGTGCGCCCGATCATAATCCCGATGATTCCGATTATGCGTCGAATAAGGCTTCTGCCCTGGATTACGTCATGCGTGAAGCGCGTGATGCGGGGGTGCGTCTGGTGCGCTGTCTGTGGGCCGATCTCTCCAGCGTAATACGGGGACGCGCTATTCATGTGGACGCGCTGCGGCGGCATATGCTCAATGGCATCGGCATTCCCGCCAGCAGCATGGGATTGACAACTACTGACATCCAGGCAATTCCCGGGCTGCAAGGGCAGGTGCGCCTGCTGCCCGATCCGACGACCTTCCGGCTGGCTCAATATGCGCCCAATACCGCGCTGATGCTCGCTGACCTGTACGAGACTGACCTGCAGCCGTGGGCGCTTTGCCCGCGTTCGTTCCTCAAGCGCCTGCTTGCCGACTTGACCGACCAGGGGTTGCGCGCACAGATAGGTTTTGAGATCGAGTTCTACTTTGCTGTGCGCACCGGTGAAGGGAACTACATACCGGTTGATGAGAGCCTGTACGCCAGTTCGGTGGGGATGACGGTGGCTGCGAAAGTGATCAACGACATCGTCCATTCGCTGGATGAACAACAGATCGGCATCGATCATTACCACCCGGAGTCGGGCCATGGTCAGCAGGAATTAGCTTTGTTGCCTGCCGATCCATTGACAGCCTGTGATCGTGTCCTGCTGGTGCGCGAGGCCGTGCGCTCCATCGCGTGGTCGCACGGCTGGTATGCGTCATTTGCCGCAAAACCGTTCGAGGCTCAGCCGGCCAGCAGCCTGCAGGCGCATGTCAGCCTGCGCGATCGTTACGACCGTAACGTGATGTACCGGCTGGATGGCGAGCGCAACCGCGAAAGCACCGCTCAACAGTTTGGCGATGAGGCGCGCTGGTCGATGGCGGGACTGTTGCGCCATATGCAGGCGCTTACTGCGCTGGCCTGCCCGACGGTCAATTCATACCGCCGACTGCTGCCGACGGCGGTTGCGCCTCCTTATGCCGCCTGGGGCTTCGATAACCGCCACGCGATGCTCAGGATAGAACCCTTGTCCTGGCGGGAGGGTGACTCCTACGCCAATTTCGAAGTGAAACTCGCTGATGGATCTGCGAACCCCTATCTGTTGGTGGGCAACATGCTGGCTGCCTTCCTGGACGGCCTGGCTAACCATTACGAGTTGCCGGAGGCGGTAAATGGATCGCCCGGCGCGCTCGAACCGGAAGAGCGCATGAGCCGGGCAATTGCTGCGCTGCCGACCGCGCTTCAGGATGCCTGCGATCTTCTGGAGAAAGATACTGTTCTGGCTATGGCGATGGGTTCCCCTCTGCACAATGCCTATCTGGATGTGAAGCGTCAGGAAGTCAAAGCCTTCGAGGGTGTCATCGCCAGTCTAGAGCAGAGTCGATATTATTGGAAATTCTAATGAGCTTGACTCGATGCGAGGTGTTCTCGGGTCATCGCTTGGCATGTTGAACCGATGGACAGCAGCAGCATCATCCCGGGCATCATCAGCCTGTTTGTGCTGATTGCCTTCAATGCGTTTTTCGTTACCGCGGAATACAGCCTGGCGGTTTCGCGGCGCACGCGCATAACGGAACTGGCTGCGCAAGGCAATTCAGCAGCCAAAGTTGTGCAGCGGTTGATGGATGAGCCCGACCACTTCTTTGCCGCGACGCAGATCGGCGTTACCTTCATGTCGATAGCGATCGGTATCTTCAGTGAACCCGCCTTCACCGCGCTATTTCGCGCCGTGTTCATGGCAGGTGATGCGCTGGCGCCGTGGTGGCAGAACGTCACCACGGCGCTCAGCGCCATCATCGGCCTGCTGGTGGCGTCCTATTTTCAAATCGTACTTGCGGAGCTTGTTCCGCGCTCGCTGGCGCAGCATTCCCCGGAACCCATCGCATTAGCGGTCGTTCCGCCCATGAATGCGCTGGCGCGTCTTTTTACCCCTTTTATCTGGTTATTGAAAATGTCGTCGCGCTTCGTGGTCGGCGTATTGGGCGTGCGCGGGAGTATTGAGGAGCGCCCGCACTCCATCGCGGAGCTGCAGATGCTCGTAGCGGCCAGCGAGCGCGGCGGGTTGATCGAGTCCGACCAGCGTGAAATGCTCAACGCGATCTTTACATTCGGCGACACAACCGTGCGCGAAGTGATGACGCCGCGCACTGAGGTGATTTGCGTTGATGTAGAGACAACACTGACCGAGGTTGTGCACCTGCTCTCAGTTCGTCCGATCAGCCGGCTACCGGTTTATGAAGGATCGTTGGATCACATTGTGGGTATCCTGCACAGTAAAGACATGATCCGCGCTATCGCGCCGGCCATGCGCGGCCTGACGGTGCGCCAACTTATGCGCGAGGCATTCTTCGTGCCCGATTCTCAACGCGCCGATGAACTGCTGCAGCAGTTCCGCGCGCGTCACGAACACATGGCCATCGTGCTCGATGAATACGGGGGCACGTCCGGTCTGGTCACCCTGGACGACCTTCTGGCCGAGATCGTGGGCGAAGTAGGCGATGTAACCACGGATACGCCGCCTGATATCCTGCACAGCACGGATGGCACCGCGGTAATCAACGGCCTGACCAGCATCGGCGACGTGAATGAGGCATTCAGCCTGGATCTGGTGGACCCGAACTATGACACCATCGGCGGTTACATCATGGGGCAACTGGGCCGGATACCGAAAGTGGGCGACGAGGTGGAGCTAAAGACGTTTGGCGTGCGCATACGGGTGGAGGAGATGGATAAACTACGCGTGGCCAAAGTGAAGCTGGCGCGCATCGCGAACCCCGCCGGCTCGGCTTTACCCGATGCTCCTTATACCGAACACATGGCTGATTAACCCTGATTCAACCATGCGCGTTATATAATCTTTCGCGTTATTAGAATCAATGCTGCGACCTTCGCTGCACTCTTTTCCGCAATATTATCGTAGGTAATAAACAGATGACACAAAACCCAACTTATGGCGGCTTCGACCAGGCCTGCGCAAACACCATACGCACACTCACGCTGGATGCAGTCCAGACCGCCAATTCCGGCCACCCCGGCATGCCGTTGGGCATGGCCGACGTCGCTTACGTCCTGTTTACCCGTTTTCTGTGCTATAACCCGCAGAATCCCAAGTGGTTCAACCGCGATCGTTTCATCGTCTCAGCCGGTCACGGCTCCATGTTGCCCTATTCGATCTTCTATCTCACCGGGTACGACATGTCCCTGGATGACCTGAAGCATTTCCGCACAGTAGGCAGTCGCACGCCGGGGCATCCGGAGAATCATGTGACACCCGGAATCGAGGTCACAACCGGACCGCTGGGTCAGGGCACCGGCAATTCGGTCGGGATGGCGCTTGCGGAAGCCTGGCTGGCAGCAAAATATAACCGCGACGATTTTAACGTCGTCGATCACTTCACATACGCGATTGTCAGCGACGGCGACCTGGAGGAAGGTATCAGCCACGAAGCCGCATCGCTGGCGGGTCACCTGGGTCTGGGCAAGCTGATCTGGTTCTACGACGATAACGGCATCAGCATCGATGGGCCGACGTCGCTATCGTACAGCGATAACGTCCCCGGGCGTTTCGAGGCTTATGGATGGCATACTCAGATCATCGACGGCCATGATATGGCGGCGGTCGAATCTGCCATTAAGGCTGCGCAGGCTGTCACCGATCAGCCCAGCATCATCTGCTGCAAGACCGTTATCGGCTATGGAATGCCGAACCGGCAGGGCACGCAGAAGGCGCACAGCGATGCGCCGGGCGCTGAAGAGGTCAAGCTGGCCAAGGTCAAGCTGGGCGCCGATCCCGACAAATTCTTCGACGTGCGGGATGACGTGCTGGCAGCCTGGCGTAGCGCGGGTGGGAAAGCCGCCAGCAGCGAAACTGCATGGAACGAGCTGTGGGCGCGCTATGAGTCTGCGCATACGGATCTGGCGCATGAGTTGCAATCAGCCATTAACGGAAAACCGCCGGCTGGCTGGGACAAAGCGCTGCCAGCTTTCAATCCGACCGATAAACCCATTGCGACGCGCGCAGCCAGCGGCAATGTGATTGATGCTATTGTGAGCCAACTACCCACGTTATTAGGCGGTTCAGCGGACCTGACGCCTTCCAACAATACGCTGCCCAAGGGCGCAGCTTCGCTCAAGAAAGGCGATTTCAACGGGCGCTATATACGCTTTGGCATCCGCGAGCACGCCATGGGCGCCATGATGAATGGCATGGCGCTGCACGGCGCGATCATCCCCTATGGCGGCACGTTCTTCACATTCAGCGATTACATGCGACCCGCCATCCGCCTGGCCGCTCTGAGCCAGGCGCATGTCATCTTCGTGTTCACCCACGACAGCATCGGCGTCGGCGAAGATGGGCCGACGCACGAACCGGTTGAACAAATGGCCTCGCTGCGGGCAATCCCGCGCCTGACCGTCATCCGGCCTGCGGATGCCAATGAAACTGCAGTGGCGTGGAAAGTTGCGGTTGAGTCAGCGGGTCCGGTGGCGCTGCTTCTCAGCAGGCAGGCGCTTCCGATCCTGCCCGCCAGCGAGGGGCTGTTGCGCGGTGCGTACGTGATACAGGATACCGAAGCCCCCAACCTGCTTCTGGTCGCCTCGGGGTCAGAGGTCAGCCTCGCACTGGATGGCGCCAGGGCGCTGGCCGAGCAAGGGATCAAAGCGCGGGTGGTCTCAATGCCCTCGTGGGAACTATTCGAGCTGCAGGATGAGGCATACAAGGCCACCGTCCTGCCGGCCGACCTGCCGAAGGTGGTCATAGAGGCCGGCGTCCAACAGGGTTGGCACAAGTACACTGGACCTGCTGTGCGTTTTGTGACGCAGGAGACATTCGGTTTGTCCGGTCCCTACAAAGATGTCTTTAAGAAATTCGGTTTTACCGTCGATCATGTCGTCAGTGAGTCGCTGGCGCTGTTGGGAAAAGCGTGATCATGCCGTGGTGAGATCCACCGGCGGGTAGTTTCGTACCACCTCACAGGTCGGCGTCAGCTAATGTGCGCAGCGGCCTGTGAGGTTTTTGTTGAGGGGTGTCATGGATATTGTGTCGGTTGCTCAGATGCGCGAAATCGAGCGTGCGGCTGACGCCGGCGGCTTGAGCTACATCCAGATGATGCACAACGCCGGAACCTGCGCGGCGCAGATCATCCGGCGGCGTTGTGCGGGTTGGCGCGTGGTCGAACCCGGCAAACCGGTGCGCATGCTGATCCTGGCAGGGCCGGGCAACAACGGCGGGGATGGTCTGGTCTGTGCAGAGGCGCTGCATCAGTTGAGCGCCGCCCAGCCGGATGAAACACCCTGTACGGTGCAGGTGTATCTTTTGAAACCGCGGGCGGAGGATGACCCGGTATTTGCGCCGCTGCGCTCGTCCGGCATTTTCATCGCTGATGCAGTCAATGATCTGCGTTTGCGCGTGCTGCACCAGATGGCCGCACATGCTGACGTCATTGTGGATGCCTTGCTGGGCACCGGTGTCTCCCGGCCGATTGATGGCATTCTGCGCGACATCCTCAGTGTAATGCGCTCCGCGATTGAGTCCGCGCGGGCGCAATCCGCCGATCGCCCTGACCATCAGCGCCCCATACTGATCGCACTCGATGGCGTCACGGGCATGAACTACGATACCGGCGCATTGGACCCCAGCGCGGTTCCGGCTGACTTGACCATCACCTTTCATGCCCCGAAGCGAGGGCATTACTGCTATCCCGCAGCGGGAGCGAATGGCGAGTTGGTAGTGGCGCCAATCGGGATCGAGTGCATGTCCGCAGGCGGAATGGTGCAGGACGAATCGACAACCGCAAACGAGAGGGTAGTCCTGGTAGACCGGTCTGTCGTCAGGCCAGCGCTCCCGCAGCGCCGACCGAATGCCAACAAAGGCAGCTACGGTAAGACGCTGGTCGTGGGAGGCTGCAGCGACTACTCAGGCGCTCCAACCCTGGCGGCCAGCGCCGCATATCGCGTTGGCGCCGGCCTGGTAACGCTGGCGGTGCCCCGAGCCATCCAGCCAGTCTCAGCCGTGCTGTGCCGCGAGGCGACCTTTGTCACACTGTATGGCACAGCAGATTTCCTGTCGCCGGAAGCATTGCCTCTCATCGCTAAGGTCGTCTCCAGCCTGGACCATCGTCATGCCGTCATCATCGGACCGGGCATGGGACAGGATAGGTCCACCAGGGCATTCCTCGTGAGTCTGCTTGACTTGCTCAGGCAAAAAGAGGGTGGGGCTCGGTTGGTCGTCGATGCTGACGCATTGAACCATCTGGCGACACTGCCGGAGTGGCGCTCGCTTCTGCCACCCGGCTCTATCCTCACACCGCACCCCGGTGAGATGGCGCGCCTGACCGGTTCTTCGGTGGCGGATATCCAGGCGGACCGCATAGGGAACGCTCTGCGATATGCCCGGCGCTGGGGGCACACGGTTGTACTGAAAGGGGCGCACACCGTGGCGGCGCATCCCCAAAACGGCGGCGCTGTGCTGCCCTACGCCAATCCCGCGCTTGCCGTGGCTGGCACGGGTGACGTATTGGCTGGATGTATCGGCGGTATGCTCGCGCAAGGTCTGGAACCATTCCAGGCCGCCTGTTGTGGCGCGAGTCTGCACGCCATGGCTGGAGAGCAATGGCGTCAGCAACACGGCTCATCCGGTTTGCTGGCAGGCGACCTGCTGGCACTGCTTCCGGATGCGCTGCATTCACTCGCGCTCTGACAGCCGTGGGCTAAAATGATGTGGTGCGCCATATCTGAACCAGGCCGCTGTCATGATAAACAGGAGTCCATGTGAAAGCAACCGTTAGAAACGATTACGGATATCTGCGCGTCAGAGCAACTCCCAGCCTGAACGCCCCCATCGTGGGTATCGTGCAGGGCGGTATGACTGTTGAAGTGCTGGCAGTCGCCGATAACTGGGCAACCGTCCCGATCAGCGTAGGCGGCGCGGCTGTTTTCGTCGAGGGTTCTGACAAACCCGCTACGGCATTCATGTATGCGCCCATGCTCGACTTCGGCACCCTTCCGCCGCCTCCGCCATCTGTCATGCGCCTGGGCGTGCACAGCATGACGAATTCGCGCGGTCTTGCTGAAGCCGACCAGGGCTGCAAATATGTCATGTGCATGAATTACAGCGTAGGCGAGCAGATCAAGAATGCACATCCCGATGCCACCGTGATGGTGCGGCACTACTGGGGCGCCGCCGTGCCGACCGTGGACGCCGCGCTGGCAGAATTGGGCGGCGGCGCCAATCCCGGTCTGGTGTACACGGGTCTGAATGAAGCGGACGCGCTCGGTCAGGACGGCGCCCCTCTGAGGCAGCGCGCGTCCTTCGATGTCGCCATGGCGCTGAAGATCAAGCAGGTCAGCGGAGCCACATACGCAGCAGGTTCATTCAGCGTGGGGTGCCCGGACTTCACCAACCAGGAAACTGTTGACATCATTCATTCGATGTATGCGCCGTACTACAACACCGGTGTGCTGAAAATGGACATGCACCTGTACAGCCCGACCATGACCCACATCGACGACGACAGCGGTTTGATCTGGTACGAGCGGCGCTGGGAATTTCTGTTTACCAAATGCGGCTTTGACCCAACCGTGAAGGGCATTTATTGTTCCGAAACCGGCGTCGATGAGGGCGGCAAGGGCGGATTCCCCGGCCACAACGCCACCCAGGCGCAATTCCAACACTGGTGCCAGCGCTTTATTGAGATCCAGAAGCGGCCGCTGGTTGTGAATGGCGTCTCTTATCCTTCACCGTTTATCGGCGCATCGATCTTCCAACTGGGCGGCAATGGCGATCCGCGTTGGAATGCCTATGACGTCAATGGGTATCTCGGAACGCTGCGCCCGTTGTACTAGCTAAGGTCTGACCAGCTTCTGGTAGTAAAGACACATATCCTGGAGCGGGCAGCGCTCGCACTCCGGGCTGCGGGCGTGGCAGATCTCTCGCCCGTGCCGGATGATGTTGAGGTGAAATACACCATACTGCTCATCCGGGCAAAGCCCTTCCAGAATGGCATGGGCTTGCTCGGCGGTCACTTTGGGACCGATGAGTCCCAGCCTGCCGGTGACGCGGTGAACATGCGTATCCACCGGAAACGCCGCTTTGTCATAGCAGAACAGCAGGACGATGGCGGCGGTTTTCGGGCCGACGCCGTGGATACTCGTCAGCCACTCGCGACCCTGCTCGACCGGCAGATCCCCGAGGAAGTCGATATCCAGGGCGCCGCGCTCCGTCGTGATATGCCGCAATGCAGCCTGGATGCGCGGACCCTTCTGGTTTGCCAGCCCGGCCGGGCGAATCGCGTCGATGACCGCTTCCGCCGGCGCGTCGCGCACCTGCCCCCATGTGGCGAAGCGGGCGCGCAGGCGCGTGTAGGCGATGTCGCGATTGCCGTCGTTGGTGTTCTGCGACAGGATGGTGCTGACCAGCTCGCTGACGCCATCGGTTTTCGTCCAGCGGGGAATGCCGTATAGCTTGATCAGGCGATTGTGCAGGGTGCGCGCCTTGCGGCGCAACATGCGGGTATTCGTCTCGTTATTGTCCTGGCTGGTCATTTTGCTTATCTTCCGGCGGGCTTAACTGCAGCAGCTCCGCGGGTGAATCACCGGATGCGACCTGGAATTGGGCGGAGAAAAGCGTTGCGCCGGGGCTGAGGAGTGTGCCATCCGTGCGGGTGCATGCGACCATGCGTTCGAAGCGCTCGCCGTTGATCTCCAGCTTGATCTCGGTCGGGTGCGCTGTTGCGCCGCCTTGAGGCGAGTCCAGCGCCTTGACAAGCACTACAGGCGGGCGCGAGCGATTGGACACGGTGGGTTGCACCAGCAGTACTCGCTGGCGGGTGAACCCGCCGGCGCTGGAGGTGGTTTCCGACCAGGCCTCCCATTTCAGGTCTGCGGCGCTTTCCACTGCGCATTGCCATAAACCCGTCGGCGCGCCGATGTTGAACTGCCCGGAATACGCGCTGTCGATGCGTATCACGTCCATCGTATCCAGGTAGATATCCTCGTCTGTCTGGTTGGTCACCGAGAGCTGGGTCGTCCAGTATGCGATCGCCTCGCTGTCAACCATGCGCGCATCGCGCCACATCCAGGCGGCCTTGATGCTATCCTCCGCCGCGAAGACCAGCGGGTCGTCGCTGTAACGCTGCAGGGCATGCACTCGCAGGAGTTGCGTCGTCGCCAGCGTCGCCGTGTGATAACGCACCTGCGCCGTAATGCGATGCAGGGTGGGGCCATCGTCCCAATTGATGGTTATGCCGCGATCCAGCACGGTCAGGATACCGGTTCTGTTCAGCATGGACTTACAGCTTGATGCTCTTGATGCTGTCGGGTAAACCGCCTGGCCTGTTGCGCGCCAGCCAGACTTTCCTGTGCAGAGCGACCAGCAGTCGCAAGTCGGCGCGCAACTGGACAGTCAGACTTTGTCTGGCTTTCCCTTTTGCCATACTCAGGGCGATACGCTGAATTCCGTAGCGCATCAGGCTGAGCGCGAACAGATATTCGCGCTGGATCAGCCCGGCATCGTCGCGGTGCATGTGCAATTTGGCGACCGCGCGCGCGAGCCGATCGATTTCCTTCAGCGCCGCCTTGAGCTCCGCCGGCGATGTCTGGACATTCAGTTGATCCAGCGGACGCAGCGTGCCGAGGGCGTATGGCGTGGCGTTGTGGATGCGCGTCGCGAACAGACGGTAAACGTTGCCAATTTCGTAGACCACTTTGCCCGCCGCCCCGCTGGCATCCATGAAGATGTGTTCGCTGATGGCGCTCGCAATATCGATATCGCGGTTGCTGTCCAGGCGCCACGAGACAGCCGCGCCGTACGCGTAGCCCAGAAAGCTCACCGGTAGTGGTTGATGATGGCCGTTGTCGCCCCAGTCGGTGATGAGATAACCGATGGCGCCATGCTTCAGACCATTCTCGGCTGCATTGAGCAGGTTGCCTATGGCGTTCTCCGTGCGTCCGCCGATGCTGTTCCACGACGAGGTGCCGGGGCAGACGTAGAAGGGAACGCCCGATGCGGCGAATTTCGCGCCATGGTCGTTGAACGGATGGTCAAACTCGTATCCCCATTCCAGCGCGACGACATCCTTGGGCAGCTCGGGCACCAGCTCCGGGTGCTCCATGATGATATCGCCCCAGAACTGCATCGTGCGGCCGTGCTTCTTCACCAAGTCATATATCTTCAGCAGGAAATCCATATACACCCGGCTGGTTCCCTTTGCCTCACATTCCGCTTTGCTGCGGCCGGCGCCGAGGTCGACCGTTTCGTCGCAGCCGACGTTGAACATGCTGCTGGTGAAGTGCGGCAGCAGGTCTTCGAACATCTCGCCGACCAGTTTGATGCTGCCCGAATCGCCGGGGCACAGGGTGAACGGTTCGTCGAAATGCCCCCAGCGCGTGTCGCAGCCATACGGCGCTTCGGCCAGCGGGCGATATTCATCATGCGTCAGCCAGCGGCGCATATGCCCGAATGAGTTCTGGTTGGGCGCCAGGTTGATGTGCCGGGCTTTGCAGTAACCGTCAAGCTGCAGGATTTCCTCGCCGGTTAACGGCGAAGCGTGTTCCCACACGACGGGATGGCGCTGGTAGGCGAAGGTGTGCTCGGTGTAGAGTTGCAGTTCGTTGATCTTCAAACCCGCCAGCATGTCCACCAGTTCAAACAGCGTCTTCATGGTGGGCACCTTGTCGCGGCTGACATCCAGCATGATCCCGCGCGCTGGAAAGTCCGGGTAGTCTTCGATGTGCAACAGCGGCAGCCGCGAACCATACTGGCGAAGCAGTTGGACAAGCGTCATCACGCCGTAGAACACCCCGGCATTGTCCGCTCCCTGAATGGACAGGCCAGAGTCCGTGATATCCAGAGTGTAACCCTGGGCATGACCTGAACCGCCGTTCCTGTTCGACAGCAGCAGCCCGATGTTCTCGGCAGGCAGGGCATTACTGGCGTGAATGTGCCACGTGACGTTGGTCAGGGCGCTCAGCGCACGCTGGCATTCCTGCGCCTCAAAGAACAGCGCCGCCGGCGCGTCGGCGGCGATGGCGATTAACAGGCCGGGCGACAGGCTCAGCGTACCCGGCGACACTTGTATCTGGCGCGGTTGCGGCAACAGATTCGCAGATGGAAGAACGGAGGTGGATCTGGTTTTGCTGGTCATTTCAATGCTTGCCCTTCGGTTAAAGTAGTATCGGTCTCGTGCATCTGGCATAGCATAGGCTAAAATCGCAAACTGTGCCAGTAGATAGGTCTCGCAGATGTGTTCACGGAAAGTGGCGCATCAGCCTGTTGACATTATGAAAGTCGCCATACTGCACGACTGGCTCAACCAGTTGGGGGGGGCTGAGGATGTGCTGACCGTTCTGCACGATCTATATCCCTCAGCGCCGATCTATACCAGCATCTATGACCGCGAGCGCATGCCTCCGGCGTGGAGCTCATGGGATATCCGCAGTACCTGGATGGATCGCCTGCCGGGAATCCATCGTCATCACCAGCCTTACATGCCCTTATTTGCTCTGACCTGGGCCGGCATGCATATCCCGGCCGAGTATGACCTCGTTTTGAGCAATAAAAGCGCATTCTGCATGGGCGCGCGCGCAGCCGGGCGGCATATCTGTTATTGTCTTACCCCCACCCGCTTCACGTTCGACTTCGCTAGTTACGCAACGCGAGAACAGATACCCGGCATTATGGCCGTTGTCCTGCGCATGCTGAATGTTTTGCTGCGACGGTGGGAAATTGCGGCGTCGCGCCGGGTAAATCGGTTTATCGCCATATCCGGCGAAGTGCAGCAGCGCATTAAGACCTACTATGGCCGCGACTCCGAAATCATCTATCCCCCCGTACAAGTAGAACGATTCAACGTGTCCCACAGCAGCGACGACTTCTTCCTGATTGTGTCGCGTCTGCTGCCATACAAACGCATCGACCTGGCTGTCGAGACATTTAACCAGTTGGGACTGCCGCTGGTGATCGCGGGCGAGGGACGCGACCGGGTTCGACTGCAGAAAATGGCGGCTTCTAATGTGAAATTAATGGGGCGGGTGGACGATGCCACTTTGCGCGATCTGCTGGCGCGCTGCCGGGCGTTCGTCTTTCCCGGCCTGGAAGATTTCGGCATCGCGCCGATCAATGCGATGGCTTGCGGTAAACCCGTCATCGCCTTTGCAGGTGGCGGGGCGCTGGACACTGTCATCGATGGTATAACTGGTGTCTTGTTCGACCGCCAGACAGTGCCTTCATTGACGCAGGCAGTCGGTCGTTATGCAGAGTGTACGTTCTGGCCCGATCAAATACGGGCTCATGCTGAGAAATACAGCGTGGTTCGGTTCAATAAGGAGATATTGAAGGTGATCGATGACTTGAGGGTGTGAGTCGTGACTGGTTCAATGTACCGTCGCCTGCGTCCTGAACGTCGATCCCTTTGTAAAACATGGAAGCTTATTGCTTTAAGTGCAGGGGCAAGCACGAGTTGCTTGGCCCCAGGCCGGTGTTTTTCAAGAATGGGTCGCCAGCTACCCAGGGAACCTGCTCGAACTGCGGCAACGAAAAGCTGTTCCGCATGGGGCGCACGCCCGCTCATGAAGGGATGACGCCGCCTGAAGTTACCCATGAGCAGGCCGGCAAAAGCGCAAAGACGAAAGCCAAATCCAAAGGTAAACGCAAGCCGGGACAGAAACCGCTCGTGATTGTGGAGTCGCCGACAAAGGCTCGCACGATCGGCAAATTCCTGGGACGCAAGTTCAACGTGGAGGCGTCCATCGGTCATATTCGCGATCTGCCGAAGAACCGCCTGGGCGTCGACCTGACCGCCGATTTCGAACCCAAATACTGCATACCTGTCGCAAAAAAGACCGTCGTGAAGGATCTGAAGGTCATTGCGCGCGATGCCAGCGAAATCTGGCTCGCCACAGACCCGGATCGCGAGGGGGAAGCCATCTCGTGGCATCTGACCCACGTTCTTGACAAGGCGCTGGCGGATAAGCCCGTGCGGCGAGTTGAGTTTCATGAGATCACCAGGCATGCGATCGATGAGGCGTTTTCCCACCCGCGAGAGTTGGACCAGAACCTGGTGAATGCCCAGCAGGCGCGCCGCATCCTGGATCGACTGGTGGGTTATACGCTCAGCCCGCTCCTGCGCGACAAAATGGGGCGCAAAGGATTGAGCGCCGGCCGCGTGCAATCCGTCGCATTGCGGCTGGTGGTGGAGCGCGAGCGCGAGGTGCAGGCGTTTGCGCCGCTCGAGTACTGGACCGTGGAAGCCGAACTGTCCAAGCACGCGGTATCCAACGGCAAGGAGATTGCGCCGTTCACCAATGGCAACGGCAAGACATTCATCGCGCGGCTATACAAAGTAAACGGCGCCGATCCGGACCTGAAAAACGAAGCCGATGCCCGCCAGATCACAACCGCGCTGGAAGGGGCTATTTACAGCGTCACAAAGGTTGACCGGAAAGACCGCGCGCGCCGCCCGGCTGCGCCATTCACCACCAGCACCATGCAGCAGGAAGCCAGCCGCAAGCTGGGCTTTAACGCGCGCAAGACGATGTCCGTGGCGCAGCAACTGTATGAGGGTATCGACGTGGGCGACGGACCCGAAGGGTTGATTACCTACATGCGCACGGATTCTACTAATGTCGCCACGTCGGCGCAGGCGGAGGCTCGCGAGTTGATCGCGGCGCGTTTCGGCGGCGAGTATCTGCCGGAGCAGGCGCCGCTGTATACCGCGCGCAGCAAGAATGCCCAGGAAGCGCACGAAGCGATCCGGCCGACTGCGATCATGCGCGCGCCGGAGGACATCAAACAATACCTTGATCGCGACCAGTCGCGCTTGTATGACCTGATCTGGAAGCGCTTCGTCGCCAGCCAGATGGCCAACGCGATTTTCGATGCGACCACCGTCGATATCGCCGCTCTGCCGAAAGGCGGTAGCATAACCGCCAGTCATGATGGCAGCCCGGTCAACTTGCCGGCAGCACAGAATGGCGCCGCTCCCGACTATCTGTTCCGCGCCAACGGTTCGATCATCAAATTCTCCGGCTTCCTGAAGGTATACGAAGAGGGGCACGACGAAGGCGAGGTGATCGGTGAGGACGAGAATGGCGGCGACCGCCGCCTGCCGGAATTAGGCGCCGGCGAGATACTGGATTTGCTCAGGTTGATCCCGAGCCAGCATTTCACGCTGCCGCCGCCCCGTTACACCGAAGCCAGCCTGATCAAGGCGCTGGAAGAAGACGGTATCGGGCGGCCCAGCACCTACGCCAGCATTTTATCGATCATCCAGACGCGCAATTACGTGGTGCGTGAGGGCAAACAATTGCGACCGACGGCGCTGGGCTTTCAAGTGAATGACATGCTGGTGGATAACTTCCCCCACTACATCGATGTCGGTTTCACCGCGCGCGTCGAGAGCGACCTGGACAGCATCGAAACCGGCGAACGCGAATGGCGACCCGTGCTGCACGAGTTTTACGATCCATTCAAGAGCGCGGTCGAGCAGGCTGCCTCGAACATCCCACAATACGAGCGCATCATCGAATATACCGGCGAGACATGCCCGGAGTGCGGCAGCCCGCTGGCGTTTAAGGATAGCCGCTACGGTCGTTTCATCGGTTGCACCAATTTCCCCACGTGCCGCCATCTCGAAGCGATCGGGTTGCCCGGCGTGCGTTGCCCGGTAGACGGCGGCAAAATCGTTGAGAAACGCATGCGCAAGACCCGGCGCGTGTTTTACGGTTGCGCCAATTACCCGGATTGTGACTTCACCAGTTGGAACAAACCCATCCCGATGCCCTGCCCAACCGGCGACGGCGGCCTGCTGGTTGACATGGGGAAGGGGAAGGCCAAGTGTCTGACGTGTGAGCAGACGTTTGACATTCCGGAGACTGAGGGTGTCACCAACGGAAATTACTGATGAGCAGTGCATGCCCTCAACGAGATTCGAACTCGTGTTTTGGCCTTGAAAGGGCCGCGTCCTGGTCCACTAGACGATGAGGGCGGGTTTAGCGCACAGCGAATCATTCTACCATTGAGTTCTATAATCGTCTATCAGTCATCATCAGTCATATACGCTGGAGGTTAACGGGTGAAGCACGCAATCTGTTCATTGTCGTTCAAGGTTGTTTCCATGACAGCACTCGTCGTACTCGCGGCCGGCTGCAGTTCGGCCTCATCCGCTTCATCATCGGTGACTCCCACTGCCATGCAGTTCATCGTGGTGACATCGACGCCGGAACCGACCAATACCAGTCTTCCCGTTACGCCGAGTTCGACGCCACAACCGACGCCGACTTCGACAGCCACTCCCACGCCGTCCCCAACACCTGACCCGAATCTGAATCCATTCACAGGGCTGACTATTGACCCCGCCAATGCGAAGCGAATCCCGATTCTGATCAAGGTATCCAACTCGCCGGAGGTGCGCCCGCAGACCGGCCTGGCGTTAGCCGATGTCGTTGTCGAGCACTATACCGAAGGAGGCATTACGCGTTTTACGGCTCTGTACCATACCAACCTGCCGGATAAGGTCGGCTCCGTGCGCAGTTGCCGCCTCATCGATATCGAGCTCCCCGTGATCTTCGGCGCGGGGATCGTATGCTCCGGCACCAGCGGCGGCACGCGTCAGGAGATACAGAAATCGATTTCCTGGGCAAACAGCGGCGGCGACGTCCGTAAAACCGTCTGGATCGTCGGCGATCTGGGCTATTTCGAATGCCAGCAGGCAGCCGGTTGCAAGCTGCCTATGTACCGTACGAACGTAGCCTATCCGCCACACAACCTGTTTGCCAGCACACATAATGCATTGAAAGAGCTGGACTCGCGCGGTCTGGACCAGCCGACGCAATTTAATTCGTGGTTGTTCACTCCCGAGGCGCCCGACGGCGGCAAGGTCGTTTCCTCGGTGGATATACCCTATACATCCGGCACGGTGAACTGGACTTATGATGCGGCGCAGTCAAGCTGGGTACGCTCAATCAGCAAAGTTCCGCATCGCGATACGGTGACCGGCAAACAATTGACATCGACCAATGTCGCAGTGCTATATGTGAATCACGTGCAGACGCTGATTGTCGAGGATGTTGGCGGCTCGCACTCCATTCAAATACAGTTGTGGGGCGATGGGCCGGCGCAGGTGTTCCGCGACGGCAAAGTCTACACAGGCCGATGGCAGCGCACTGGGAATGCTCTGGGGCTGAGGTTAGTGGATAACGATGGCAAGATTATCCCGTTTAAGCCCGGTAACACCTGGCTGGAGATGGCGCCCCTCAATATGGTGGTGAAAACCTCTTAAGTTGTTTCACGCCCTGGCGGAAATCCCGTGTTTTGACGGGCAGCAGATGCCATTCGCATTAACCGCACGTCAGAATGCGCAGTTTTTGTCCCGTGTGAATGACGCGGACGTTCGATATCCCATTTCGTCGTGCGATAGCGGCGGCGGTGGTTCGGTAGCGCAGGGCTATACGGAACAGGTTGTCGCCGGGCCTTACAATGTAGGTAATGAGTTTATTGCATACCATGTCGCCTTCGATTGAGCTTGTATCCGGTACGGCAGTCGGCGCTGGCGCCAATGTCGCGGTCGGCGGGACGGGTGTCGCAGCAGGCTCCGGCTGTGCGTTTTGAGGCGTTGCCGGCGCTTGCGTTGCTGCAATCGTCGTTTCCGCCAGGGTTGCTACAGGCGCAACCGGGTTGGGAGTCGCTATGGCGGCCACCGCGTTGGACGTCGGAATTCCGACGCTGGCGCTTTGGGCGCACGCCGTCAGGCTCAGGATAAGTACCATGAGTAAGGACGCAAATATAAGTTGATGGCGCATAGGGTTGCTCCCGCACGTATGTAAGTATTAGGTTATACCATCCTGCCGGAAAAGGCAATGTAACTGAATGATAAATCAAACTCGGCCCGGACAGGCGGCATTGCAGGTTACACTGCGACAGGCCGAGGTTCCAGCAAGGAAATAACTATGCGACGAGAGGAAACACCAAAGCAAGAGGTTTTATCGTGGGCGGATGTGGACGCGCTTATCGATCAGTTGGTACCTCAGATGACGACCGTCTTCGACTCGTTGGTTATGATCACGCGCGGTGGGATTATCCCGGGCGGCCTGATTGCCGAGGCGCTTAACATCAAGCATATCCTTACCGCAGCCGTGGAATTCCCATCAGAAACCGCGCCCCGCCTGCTTGCATGGCCTACCTTTCTGCAATTTCCCGAGGATGAGATTGCCCGCGGGCGCCGCATACTCGTCGTGGATGACGTCTGGACGCATGGCCGGCATATCATGACGGTGCGCGGTCGGTTGGAGGCCATCGGCGCACGACCGGAAACGGCGGTCCTGCACTACAAGCCGGGTAAGTCGTTGTTCCCCAACCATAAGCCGACCTATTTTGCTGCCGTTACGGATTCCTTTATCGTTTACCCCTGGGAAATTGATCGCCGCACGCGCAGCATACGTATGACAATGGGGCGATAAGTTGGACTTGAGCAATGTCCCTGCCGATACCTGCCCTCTGTGCAGGAATCGGGCTTTGACATGGGGCGGCGATACCTGTACATGTCTCTCCTGCGGCAGTGTTTTTGATATCGACCCGATAACCAGGAGCTGCCATTACAGCCACGTGGCGTCTGAGTATGCGCATCTGGCTGAGCGACTGACCGCCGGATGGCTCACCCGGCGCGAGGTGTTTGAGCATGCAGCCACACCCGCATCCGGCCAGAACGAAGTCGCCAGCGCCGGACGACCCGCAAACCCAAAGCGTCTTTCGCTGACCATTGTATGGGGCATTCTGGTTGGCGCTCTGGCGCTGATTCCGATCCTGTGCGCCTGTCTAGCGGCTCTCCTGCTCGCGCCGGGGATTTCTCAGACACGCCAGATGATTGCGAATTCCATGCAACCAGCGAGTGTGCTCACCCAGACGACGATTGCTGATGTAAATGCTATTGCGACGCCGGCTGCACCGCTGGCGCCTGCGCCAGGGATTTCACTCTCACAGACTGCATCCCCGCAGGAGACGGCGGTCCCTGTAACACCTGATGGCGCTGCGAAGAGTCCATCGAGAACCGCCAGCCCGATCAGCCCCCTGGTGTCGCCGTTACAGGCGACATCTACATCCGCCGCGCGATTAACAGTAGAGGCGGCGACACCGCTGCCTTCGCGCACACCGCAGCCAACCTCTGGATTTGTGTCACCAGCCACGGCGACAATGCCGCCGACATTTACACCGCTGCCGACAAATCCAGCCATGAATTCGCCTCTTGCCACTCCGACGCTGGTTCCGGCTACCGCGACCGTCACGAGCCAACCGGGCATCACCAGTTCAGCCACGGTTACCGCCAACCTCACGCCAACGCCAACGACAGGCGCAAGCGTTCTTATCAGCAGCTCCGTTGTCATCAGCACGGTGATGTACAACGGTACACCAGCCTACAATGAATCCGATCAATATGTGGAAATTCAAAACCGGGGCGGCGATCCGGTCAGCATTGGCAACTGGACCATCACCGCGCAATCATCGGGAAGGAAGTTTTACTTTACGCCAGGTCTGGTGCTGATGCCGGGTGAAGCCTGTCGAGTGTACGGTAGCTCCCCGCCATCGTCGGCAAGCGGTTGTGGTTCGTTCAGTTTCAGTAGCCCGACACCAGTCTGGTCAGACATAAGTGATGTCGCTGAACTGTATAACGACCAGAATGTACTCGTAGGCGTATATAAGTACCAGGCGCAGCCATAAACGGCAACATCTCCGAGAAGGGTTTTGAGCGTTCTCCATGAGTACCCCGTTTGCTATAAGAGATACCTGCAGCATTTAGCGTATTTCGCCTGTAATACTGCGATTATTATCTGAAAATCCCTTTATGGTGCTTGACAAGCCACAGTCCGCTCACTACCATTCCCTTATCTTATGAATCTGTAAAGCGCAGCAAGCACATCATTACCGATGGCGTCGCGCATCAACGCTTTCATAGACATAACGTTGTTTTAATGGTGTTCTTAGTTTCAGCGTGTACACAGGGATATTGATGGCCAATAAGAAGAAGATAGTTACAGCGCCGCAAAACGCAAAAGATACGTCTGCGGCTATAGAGGAAATCGCGGTTGAGGAATTGTCCGGTGAGGAACAACTCCTGAATGTCGGACGCGATAAGGGTTATGTCACATATGATGACATACTGGCTGCATTTCCGGACGCCGAGAAAAATCTCGAGCAGATGGAAGAGGTTTTCGCTGCATTGTCCGATGCCGGGATACAAGTCGTCGCGAGTGAGGATGAAGCCGCGGACCAGATGGCTTATGACGACGACGATGATGAGGACGAGTATACCGATCATACGAATGAAAACCTGCTGGAGGCGATCGAAGCCGATGACACGGTAGGCCTGTATCTCAAGGAGATCGGGCGCGTGCCATTGCTGACCGCTCCGCAGGAAGTCGATCTGGCGCAGCGCATGGAGCGCGGCAGGGAAGCCCGCGAAAGCCTGTCGCCTGAGAAAGACGCCCCTAAGTACCCTGACCGCGCCGAGCAGCTCATTGAAGATGGTTTATCTGCGCGCGAGCACCTGATCAATGCCAACTCCAGGCTGGTCATCAGCGTCGCCAAGAAATATATCGGGCGCGGCGTGCCATTCCTCGATCTGATCCAGGAAGGGAATATCGGTTTGATTCGCGCTGCCAAGAAGTTCGACTGGCGGCGCGGGCACAAATTCAGCACCTATGCGACGTGGTGGATTCGCCAGGCCGTGACGCGCGCCATCGCCGATCAGGGGCGCACGATTCGCGTGCCGGTGCATATGGGCGACCAGATCAACCGGCTGCTGCGCGCCAGCCACCAGTTGACACAGGAACTTGGGCGCGATCCCACTGTGGCGGAACTTGCGGAGGCCCTGAACGTGACCGTGCGCAAGGCCGAACAGATGATCCAGGTAGCCCGCCGCCCGATCAGCCTGGAAACGCCGACTGACGACGAAGAAGAGAGCGTGCTGGGCGACTTTATCCCGGATGACGACAGCCCCGCCCCGGCGGAGGTCGTGACGTCGCAGATGTTGCGCGAGCAGCTCTCGGATATCCTGTCAACGCTCCCTCCGCGCGAAGTGCGCATCCTGCAGTTGCGCTATGGCCTGCTGGACGGCGAAACCTACACGCTTGAGGAAGTGGGCAAGAAACTGGGCGTCACGCGCGAGCGGGTGCGCCAGATCGAGGCGCAGGCGCTAAGCCGGTTGCGCCACCCCGCACACGCGCGTAAATTGCGCGACTTCCTGCGCGAATAGCACGCTCATTTCTCTGGTGTTGTCATGGGAGGATGGCCTGTCGCCGTCCTCTCATTGTCTGTGCAGGCTACAGATATTTCTCCACGGCCCATCCGCCTTCGCGGACGATGGGTGCCTCAAGCTGAATCGAGTCGGGATCGAATACCAGCTTGTTCTGCCCCATCAGCGCGTCCACAACATCGCCCATCCAGTCTGCAAGGGCGATGGGAGCGCCCAAAGCCTGCGCAATAGCCAGCGGTGATATATCGTCTAGCGCCACGCCATCGGGATGGTCAAACATGATGCGCGGCAGGATGACGATATCCGGCCTTTCCTGCTGGACGATTGGTCTGAGCTGCGCGATAACATCATTGCCGCTGAGCAATCCTGCCACGATGATCGTTTCACCCAGCCGATCATTCCGGATGGACACCACTTTTACCGGGATACCGCTGCGGCGACCGAATTGGCGCGCCGTCTTTTCCAGCGTCGGCGCGAACAATGCAGCGGTTCCCAGTAGTGCGCTGCGATACTTTGGACTGCGCAGCGGTTCGCGCGCTTCACCGCGTTTCAGGCGCTCCCACTCGTTCAGAAAGTCGCGCACCATGCCCATGCCATTCTCCTGCAGGGCGAGGCCGTCGTATTCACGCTTCAACGGCACTTCGCGGGCGGAGATCAGATACCACTCATCGGTCAGGTAAACCAGACCCTTGCCGAGCCGGGCGCGGAAATCGGACTGCCAGGCCGTTACGGTGTCGATCATGGTGAAGGCTTCGCTGCTCGTGTGAGGCCGGTGTCCGTACCGGTGATGCTTTGTCAGGCCAACTGGGACGACGCTGATAGAGAGCAGATGAGGATGAAGCTTTGCGAGGTCTCGCACGCTCTGCTCAAGGTACGCGCCGTCGTTCAAGCCGGGCGTGATCACTAACTGGGTATGGAATTCGATGCCGTGGCTGGAGAGCCAGCGCAACTGAGACATGATGTCGCCGGCATTCGGGTTGCGCAGGCACTTGCGGCGTATGTCCAGATCGGTGGCGTGCACGGAGATATACAGCGGGCTGAGGCGCTGTTCGGCGATCCGGGCCCAGTCTTCCTCCTTCAGGTTCGTCAGTGTGACGAAATGCCCGAACAGGAACGAATACCGGTAATCATCATCCTTGATATACAGCGTGCGCCGCATGCGTGGCGCATTCTGCAGGACGAAGCAGAACGGGCACAGGTTGTTGCAGCGGCGTATGTCGATATCGAAAGTAGGATGATCGAATTCAATGCCAAGCGGCTGCCAGAACTCGCGATGTGTGGCGACGTCGCATGCCCGGCCGGCGCGCTCAATAGACAAGGTCAGCGATTCGTCGGCCGCATAAAACTGCGCGTCGATGACGTCCATCAACGGGTGACCATTGATTGCGACCAGCAGGTCGCCCGGGCGCAATCCAGCCTGTGCGGCGACGCTTTGGGGCTCAATGGCTTTTACCAGTCCGGGCATTTGCACACATCATTTGCCGGCATTGGCCGGCACGCACTCAAATTACAGATAGACACCGCGCATCGCCTCAGGCAGAACTGCTGCAAGCCGGTACATAGCGTCGTCCGTCAGGCGGCGCAGAGTCTCGCGCGTCGGTTTGCCGTCCGTCTGCATCACGAAGCCCGCCCCGATGGTAAATGTTACGGGTGCGCGCCGAAAACGCTTCAGCATCGGCCAGATTTGCGGCGTGCCGACAATACCCACCGGTAAGATCGTCGCATTCGTGCGCGTTGCCAGATATGCCAGTCCTTCCTGACCCTGGATGAGACCGCCCGTCGAGCTGCGCGTGCCTTCCGGCGAGATCAGGATCATCCCGCCGCTGGCGAGCACCTCCGTGGCCGACCGTATGGCCTGGGTATCCACCGCGCCGCGGTGAACGGGTATGGCGCCGTAGGTAACGACCAGTGGGCGGATGCGCCAGTCCTCAAAGGCTTCGACCTTGGCCATGGGCGTGATCGGCCGGCCCAGCGCAGCCAGCACCACAACGGGATCAAAGAAATTGACGTGGTTGATCATGACGATGACCGGCCCGCTCGGCGGCACGTGTTCCAACCCGTTGACCTGCACCCGCATCAGGGCGCGGTAGGCAAATCGCAGGCCAGCATTCCACAACCAGCGCAAATGGGCGCGCTTATTCCACTTCCAACGCTGAGAAAAGGCTGACTTCTTGCCGGCGGTCTGCGTGATCATGCGCCATCCATTCAGGAGCCTGCGTTGGCATTCTTTGCCAGTTGGCGCAGATAGACAATGACGGAGACTATTTCCTGGTCGCTGGCATCGCTGCGTCCGCCATTCGCCGGCATGGTCATGCCGGTGATGTTGTGGGGGTCCTGGGCGGAACGCCCCATGCGCACGAACTTCACCAGCTCCGCATCGCTTCCGGAGCGGACGAGTTGCGATGTCGTCAGGTTGAGTCCGGCGGGTGTGCCCTTTCCGTCGATGCCGTGACAGGCTGCGCAGGCGGACTCAAAAAGCACTTTCCCCCGCGCTGCTGCATTCGAGTCGGGTGTAGGGAGGGGGACTTCGGAAATTGCCGTCGGGTCAGGGACACTGCCGGCGGCGGCATTCCGGTAGTTGATGGCGGCGATGGCAAAGGCCAGCACTACCGCGAGGATAATCGCGAATACCGGCAGCGCAGTGGCGATGCGCGTCGGCTGTTTCACCTGCCGGGGTTCCTCCGTCTCATCCTCCGGCTCCGCGCCCAGACGGCTGGCGACCATTGAAAAAGTGATGATCAGGAACGCGATCAGGGCCAGAAACGGGATGGTGACCACGCCGCCGAAGGCGTTCAGATAATCGGCGGAGCAGGGAATGCCTACCTTGCACGGCACGAATGCGCTGACCAGGTCGGTTTTCTGATCCAGATAGTGGAAAAGCGAAACGCAGGCGCCGGGTATCGACAACACCAGAGCGTATTTGTGCAACCCCTTGTCCCGCCGCAGCAATCCGACCGCCAGCAGCAGAGACAGCGGATACATCAGGATGCGCTGATACCAGCACAGCAGACAGGGCGTCCAACCAAGGACCTCGCTGAAGTACAAACTGCCGCATGTGGCGATCCACGCAGCCAGCAGCGCCACGTAACCGCTATATCGGCCTAAGGCGGCGTAGACTTTGTCCGTGCCGCTTGCCGGTATGTCGTCCAGCTCGTCCGCTTCAGTTTGTTTCGAATCTTCCGTCATATGCTTACGATCACGTGTGCCCGCTAACCGCGCCGCTTCCGCAGCGTTAAATGCTGCCATCACCGCTGCGGATGGGCGGTTGCGGTTGAGAAACCGGCTGATTGCGACAACAAGTGCTGTCAATATTCCACCGCCGACGGCGACGATGAGCAATGTTACCAGAATCACGACGAGGGCGACGGCGATCTCGCTGAGCGGGTTGCCATCGCTTGAAGCGGAAGCAGCCCCATTGGCAGCTCGGACGATCAAAGTGGTCGATGTATACATAGTGCGCTGATTCTGCATTCCTGCGGCTTATGATTGTCGTTAGTGATGCCGCAAAGGGCGATAAGCCTATCAGGATTCTAGCACTCAGGTGAGTTGCGCCGGATGCGGGCGAGCGTGATATAGTCCACTGAACAAGTGACAAACCAACGCACTGTACAACCCACACTCGATACACCCCCTGGCATCAGGCTCGAATTGAGAGGTCTGGCGGGTGAGCGCTGCCGTAACAACGTGACGCAGTGGCTGATCCCTGCACCGCGAGCCAACCCGGCTATTCTGCAGATATTCCGCGACCGCGACCGGCTCCCGCGACGCGATCTCGTGCCGTGGGCAGGCGAATTCGCCGGCAAGTATCTGACCTCCGCGGTACTGGCGCTGCGCATGTCAGCGGATAAGGAACTGCGCGAGACCGTCCAGCATTTTGTGGCCGACTTGATCGCGACGCAGTCTGCTGATGGATACCTGGGTTGCGCGCCAGAGTCACAACGCTTGACTGGAAATACTGTCGCTGGTGATTCCCTATGGGATATCTGGGGTCATTACCACTGCATACTCGGCCTGCTGTACTGGTATCGCGATAGCGGCGATATCGCCGCCCTGCAGGCTTGCCACCGCGCCGCCGATATGATCTGCAGGCGTTTCCTGGACAGCGGGGAGAAAATCATCTCCGCCGGCGCCGAAGAAATGAACATGGCCGTCATTCATGCGTTCTGCCTGCTCTATGAGCAGTCCGGCAACGCCGCTTATCTGCGCATGGCTCAAGCCATCGAGCAGGAATGGGAACGGCCACCCGCCGGAGATTACGTGCGCACCGCTCTGGCAGGCCGGGAGTTTTACCAGACGCCCAAGCCGCGCTGGGAGAGTCTACACGATATCCAGGCGATTGCCGAGTTATACCTGATCAGCGGAGACGAGAAATATCGGCGCGCTTATCGGCATATCTGGCGCAGCATCATCAACAGCGACCGCCATAATACGGGCGGATTCTCGTCGGGTGAAGCGGCTGTGGGCAATCCATATGACCCGCGCGCGATCGAGACCTGCTGCACGGTGGCGTGGATCGCGCTGTCCATCGATATGCTGCGGCTGAGCGGCGACTCGGTGGTGGCCGACGAGATCGAGCTTGCGACGTTCAACGGAATCCTGGGTGCGCAACATCCATCCGGGCGCTGGTGTACCTACAACACGCCGATGGATGGGGTGCGCAAGGCATCCGCCCACGATATCGTATTCCAGGCGCGCGAGGGTTCTCCCGAATTGAATTGCTGCTCGGTCAATGGGCCGCGCGGCCTGGGCATGATATCCGAGTGGGCAGCCATGCTCTCCTCGGACGGCGTCGCGTTGAATTACTATGGTCCGGGCGTGATTGACCTGAAGCTATCGTCAGGGAATCGGCTGACGCTGGCGCAGAACACGCGTTATCCAGTCGATGGGTTGATCGAGGTCAAGCTGCATCTGGCGAATCGCGAGCGCTTCGCGTTGCGGTTGCGCATTCCCGCATGGTCGGAAGATACCCGCCTGGCGGTCAACGGCGAGGAACGGTTTGGCATTGTGGCCGGGCGCTACTACACGCTCGAGCGCGAATGGCAGGATGGCGATGAGATACGGCTGTGGCTGGATATGACGCCGCACGTCTGGGTCGGCGAACGTGAAGCGTCGGGTAAAGTATCCATCTACCACGGCCCGCTGCTGCTGGCCTACGATCAGCAGTACAACCAGATCGATCCGAACGACATTCCTGTCTTGACTGCGCGCAACTTGCGCAACATGGAAATGATCACAGTCGATATTGAAAAGCAACCCTGGGTGTTGTTGCGCGTGCCGTGTGAGGGCGCCACCGATCTGGTGTTGTGCGACTTCGCCAGCGCCGGCGCATCGGGAACGCAATATCGCTCCTGGTTAGCCGCAGATGGCTTCAGGCCGGTGGAACCAGCGCGAGAGCGACCCGTCTGGTGCGTGCCGATCTAAACCGTCTTTGCAGGGTGGATGAATAATGGCTGAAATGCAATTGTTTCTGGATTCAGGTGACGCCCTCGACAGACCCAGCCTGTTACGGGGCCGCATGGCGCGTTACGGATATCTGTTCATGCGGGGGCTGCTGCCGGCGGCAGCCGTGCGCGAGATATATGATGCGATCCTGGATATCTGTGTCCGGAAAGGCTGGACCGATCTCCGGGCGCATCCACTCGGGCAGGCGCGGCTGGAAGGCAGCCCGGAGTTCTTCGAAGTGTACGACGAGGTGCAGCGCCTCGAACTTTTCCATGCGTTTGCCCACCGCCCCGAAGTTTTACAGGTGATCGCAATCCTGGTACAGGAACCGGTATTCGTGCACCCGCGCAACATCGCGCGCATCAGCTTCCCGCATGCGGAATTCTTCACGACGCCGGCTCATCAGGACTATCTCGATAGTTGTGATTTCACGTCAGACGCGATTTGAGGGGCTGCTGAGCCGCAAAGAGATCGGACAGCACTTCCAGAGTGTCTACGCCATTGGATAAA
>JAMCQN010000175.1:3730-13744 GCA_023382055.1 Chloroflexota bacterium | reverse complement strand
CGACAGGAGGGGGGCGATCATACAGGATCGCCCGTACGTCATATCGGCGCTGGCAGGCCTGTGTGCCTGCCCGACAGAAGGGCGATCACACAGGATCGCCCGTACGTCATATCGGCGCGCAGGGGCAGGCCTGTGTGCCTGCCCGATGGGAGGGCGATCACACAGGATCGCCCGTACGTCATATCGGCGCGTAGGGGCAGGCCTGTGTGCCTGCCCGATGGAACTCATGGAGAGCGAAACAACGGCTCAATCAGGTTCGATGAAAGACTTGACCGAGGCGGTCATGCAGCAACTGGCTGCCGGGACGGATCGGACTGTGGTTGTCAAAGGCCTGGTCGAACGCGGCTGGCCGGAGGTGTCGGCCAGGCGTTTTGTCGCCAATGTGCGCGTGACTCCGCTGGCAGCATCGCGCAGGCAGGGCGCCCAACATGAGCGCTGGCGCGTTGCGCGCGGGCTGTTGCTCATGCTGCTGGGCGCCGGCGTCGTCGCCGCCGGGCTTGCGCTTGACGACCCATCTGCCAGCCTGTTTGTATTTTCCGCCGGCGTCATCCTGTCCGTATTCGGGCTGCTGGACTTCCTGTTCGGCATCTCTGCCTGGGGGCCGGTTGACCAATAACACCTAAACTGCCACCGCCATGCCAACGCAATCACTCGCGCAGCCGCGTACACTCAAAGAGTTGACCAGCACTCTGGTCAAGCAGTTGGCGGCCGGTACGAGCCAGGAGTTATTGATCAGCCAGTTGGTCGAGCGCGGCTGGCCCGCAGTGTCGGCCAGGCAGTTCATCGCCAATGTTGCGCAGACCGCCAGCCAGCACAATGATGTCGACGAAGAACGCGAGAACGACGCGGCGCAGTTCCGCAGTCGCATCGTCCGCGATCTCATCATGGGTCTTATATGCTTCGGGCTGATGCTGCTGAGTATGTCTTTCTTCGAGGGGCAGGATATGCTGGCGTTGTTCTTCTTCGGCATGAGCGTGTACGCATTCGTCGATATGCTGGTCGCATTTATCGGTTATACCCATAATCGCAGGTAGTTCGCGCTGGAGTTGGATCCAACTGCACAGGAGGACAATCGATATGCCTGGCGCCATAAGCTCGCTGGAACGCGTGGAGACCGTGCTGCGCGGCGGCGTCCCCGACCGCGTTCCCATCCACCTGCATAACTTCATGATGTGCGCTCTCGCCTCCGGTCTGCCATTCGCCGAGTATTTTCAGAGCGGCGATGCAATGGCCGAGGGGCAACTGAAAGCCTGGCGCGAATACGGCCACGATGTGTTGATGCTGGAGAACGGCACGGTAGCGCTGGCGCAAGCCTGCGGCTGCGAGGTGGAATACCTGGCCGAGAGCGCGCCGGTGCTTCTGAAGCCTGTTTTGAAAAGCCTGGACGATCTGGACAGCCTGACGGCGCCCGATCCATATAAGGCGCATCCGCTGGCCGCGAACCTGAAAGCCACGCGACTGGTGGCGCGCGAGGTGGGCAACCAGGCCTGCGTCCTGGGGCGCGCCGACCAGGGGCCTTTCTCGCTGGCGGCCATGCTGCTGGGTGTGGAGAATTTCCTGCTGGCGCTCACCGATCCTGCCAATAAGGAGAAGCTGCATGCGCTGCTGGAGTACAGCCTGGAGGTGGTCTATCGCTACGCGGTAGCGCAGCGCGATGAAGGCGCGCACATCACCTCTATCGGCGAATCGCTGGCCGGGCCGGACGTGAGTTCGCCGCGCATGTATCGCGCGTTCGAATGGCCGTATGCCGGCAAGCTGTCGCGCCGGCTGAAGGAGACCCGTCTTCCGCTGGCCTGCCACATCTGCGGCAATGCGAACGCCATCGTCGCGGACATGGCGGAGACCGGCTGCGAGATACTGGAACTCGATTACAAGTGCGATATGCCCACCATCAAGCAGGCGACGCGGGGCAAGTGCGCCATCCTGGGCGTGCTCGACCCCAGCGGCGTGTTGGCGCTGGGCGACCCCGACCTGATCCAGCAGAAGGTGCGCGAGATGATACTTGTACTGGCGCCCGGCGGCGGACTGATCGCCGGCCCCGGCTGCGCCTTGCCCCCCACGACCCCGCGCGCCAACATCCACGCCATGATCGAAGCCGCGCACCGCTTCGGGCGCTATTTGCCTGATGGGAGGGTGGTGGAGATTGGGGGTTAGAGATTGGAGATTGGAGCGAAGCTATGTCGCGGCTGTCAATATATGTCTTTCGCATCCCCCGGCAGTAATTGCACGTACCGCAGGTGGGCACTCACCCGCGCATCATCGCCGTGGGGGTAGCTGAAACCGGACTGCTCTGCGACGCGCACGGCCGTTATCCTGAAAAGATCGCACATCATATACAGCGCTGCCCATGTATGCTCGTAATCGGCATCTGCATAGGTTTTTTCGAGCATCGCCCAAAGCTCCGGCTCGAGGTATCGCCTGAGGTATTTACCCAGCTTACCGGGGCTGCGCGCATACTTCGTCTTTATGCCCACATACCAGGCGAGCATCTTCATCAGTTTCTCCCGCACGAACTGATCCTGCATGTGTTTCGCGTACGTGATTTCCTGCCTCCACAATCCCTTGGCCACATACGGACTCACCCACCAGAATTCATTGCAGCAATCGGCGAATGCTTTGGCGGTGGGCGGCTTCGGCAGGTAATCGCCGTCATTCGGCGGGGCAAACGGCTCGATGATGCCATCCTTGTCCAGGAGCAATATACTCTGGCTGTCCTTCTCGAGTTCCTTGAGCCTGGCAATGGGAAACAGACTGAGATCGATGCGGTTTCCGTCCGCAAACTGCATAAGATAGGCAAAACCGCCGTCGTTGCTTGGAGGTGGATCCTGCATATCCTCAGGCATCTGCATGATCATGATCTCGCCGAAACGTTTGATCCACTCGGTGTTGTATTTGAAAGGCGCGACATCGGTGACGATGTAAACGATGTCGTAATCCTGGAATATGTCACGCGGCGCATCGGGATTTGCGCGTGAACCGTTCATAATCACTGCGCGGATGCGTTTGTCGTCCTTCGCCGTATTGACAATCAGATCGAGCATTACCTGTTCGCTGCGCATGATTTCTCCCCTATGTTTGACTACCAACTAACACGTATTGACACACCGCATTTTAGAATATATACACTACAAGCTCTATGCAGCCCTGCGCCTACACCACCGGCACGATCATCGACGGCAACACGGTCGTCAACAACGATGTCGGCATCCGGCTGACGAATATCGACGAAGTCGGCAATTCTCCGACCAGCCAGACTAACATCAAGGTCGCCAACAACATCAGCAGCAGCGACGGCCTGCACAACAATTACTACGGAGGTTATCAGGCCGGGATCGCCGATCAGGGCAACAACGACAAGCTGATCCACAACGCTATCTCCGGCGCGGGCTATGACCCGGCCGCCAACCTGACCGCCTACAGCGTGTACATCGACGCCAACACGTCGTTCACCAACAGTCCGAAGGTGCACGCCAACTACTGATCCCGCAGAGGCGCGCATCAAGCTACCAGGTGACAGCCCGGTAGATGTACCGCCGGGCTGTTCATTTGTCGTCAACCGCCGAGGGACCGGAGCATGCCGTGATGGCTCCAGTATCATTTCAGTGGCTTTGGTGTTGTACCCCGCCCGATCCTGAGCGGGCCTGTGCGAAGTCGAAGGACAAAAGCTGCTTCGTCGTGCGGCTTAGGCATCCTTCGTCCTTCGTCTCCGCTCAGGACCACGGCGCGCAGTGACGTACAGGTGAACCATGAGCCAGCGTGCGCGCCGTTCCGCTCAGGATGCGCTTTGACTTCGACGTTGATACCGGCAGGAATCCTGAGCGGAGGACGACCAAGCGAACGAAGCGTCAGGTGGTTGGGCCATGGCCGTCCGTAGTCGAAGGATGATGTCGTGAACAACAACGCTCCGCGCGGCCTCCGCGGTCATTTCCCCGCCATTACCAGACGATAGTCTCTACCTACCGGCTGATTCACTTCACCATGATCCGCACCAGCGCGATCACACCCAGCAGCATGCAAATCGCGCCCGCGACGGCAAACTGGTTGATCAGCAAGAGCGTTCCGGCGATCGCCAGAGCCGCGAACACAAACGCCCACGTCAGGCGCGACACACTGCCCTCCAGCCGGCGCAAGTCCTGTGTGGACGACTGGCTCAGTTGCGCCTTCACCTCCAACTGGCCGTTGAGTGTTTGAGGATGCAGGTTGTCGATCTGGCCGGGCAACTGGATGGTGATGCGCGCGATCCTGAGCACCTCGTTCAACACATCCTGCGCCGTGCGCGCCGCGCCGCCCCCGGCGATGTCCTTCGCGAACGGCTGGATCTCCTTCCACGCGTTGAACTGCGGGTCGAGGGCGGTGCTCATGCCGCTGAGGATATTGATCGCGCGCCCCAGATAGAGGATGTTCTGCGGTATCTGGAAGGGCAGGGTGGACAGCAGATCGCGGAACTGTACGGCGAAGCTGTACATCTCGGTGAAGTCCACGTCGGACAGGTCGTTGACCGTCATGCCCCAGAAGCGCTCGAACAGCAGGCCGATGGCCTGCTCGATGCGGCGCACGTCGGCGTCGGGCAGGAAGAAGCCCATGCGCTGCGCGGCGGCGGTCAGGCGGCGCGCATCCTTCAGGCTGGTGGCGATGATGAACTCTTTCAGTTCCTTCATGTAGGCCGGCGTCACCTTGCCCACCATGCCGAAGTCGACGAAGACCAGCAGGAAGGGGGTGGGGCTGCCTGAGACTCCCGGAGTCTCCGAGACTCCGGGAGTCTGCTCAGTCTTGATCTTCATCGCGCTTGCCATCTGCGCGTCGAGCGGCTGCACGAACAGGTTGCCGGGGTGCGGGTCGGCGTGGAAGAAGCCGTCCACGAAGATCTGCTGCAGGTAGGTCTGGAACAGCTTGGCGGCCACCGCCTTGCGCGACACGCCCGCGCTTTGCAGCCCCTCGTAATCGGTGATCTTGATCTCCTCGACGTTCTCCAGCACCAGCACGCGGCGCGTGGACAACTCGCGGTAGGTTTTGGGGATGCGCACGGCCGGGTCGGCGGCGAAGTTCACGGCGAAGCGCTCGGCGTTGGACGCCTCCTGCTCGTAGTCGAGTTCGGCCAGCACGCCTTCGGCGAACTCCTTGATCAGCAGAAACACGTTGGCGCGCCGGCTGAGCGGGCGGTACAGTTGCGCCCATCGTCCGATCGTCCTCAGCGAGGCGAGGTCGACATCCACGATCTCGTCCATGAACGGGCGCTGCACCTTCACCACCACACGCTGGCCGGTGCGCAGCAGCGCCAGGTGCGCCTGTCCGAACGAGGCTGCCGCGACCGGTTCGCGGTCAAACTCCTCGAACAACTCGCCGACCGGGTGATTCAACTCCGACTCGATCAGCGCCAGCATGGCTGCACTGTCTTCGGGCGGCACGGCGTCCTGCAGGTCGGCCAGTTCGGCGATGATCTCCTGCGGGAGCATATCGACGCGCGTGCTGATGTACTGCCCCAGCTTGATCCACACGCCGCCCAGCTTCACCGCCAGCCTGCGGAAGTTGCGCGCCAGCATCACAAGGCGGTTCATGCGGCCTTTCTCTACCCGCGCGCGCCCGATGATGCGCGCCAGGATCAGCTCCCACCACACCAGCCCGCCGATCATCTTCCCGCCGAACCACAACGCCCGGCGCGAGCGGCTGCGCAGCATGGCGCGGTTCGCCCCGCGATAGCCCACCGATTGTTTTGTGCTCTTCATGTAAATCAATGCTATATTAACCGTTCGACTTTGTGCAACGACCATCACGTTGCGCGCTGCGATCAGACAGCGCCGGGCAGTTGCATTGTCACACGGTTCACACGCGATTGAGGAGCACATGGACATCAGCTATGACACGTTAAAGGCCGGGGCGAAGCTGTTCGGGGTGGACATGGACACGCTCGGCCTGCTGGGGGGAATGGACGGTACGGCCTACGCCTACACGCAGGCGGGCCGCCAGTACGTGCTGAAGTTCGCGCCTGTGCCCGGCGAGCGCGTGCCGGGCTTGCAGGCCAAGCTGGATTTCGTCAGCTACCTTGGAACGAACGGCGTCAGCGTGGCAAAGCCGGTCGCCTCGGTCAACACCAGGTTAGTCGAGACGCTGCCCTTTCCCGGTCCGCGCGGGCAGGTGTACGCCGTGACCGCCAGCGAGCGGGCGCGCGGGAAGAACGCCTTCGAAGCCGGCGAGTGGAACGACGAACTCTTTGAGCAGTGGGGGCGCATCATCGGACAGATGCACCGCCTGACAAAGACATACGACGAGCAGCGCGCCTGGCCCGATGGCCTGATCGGCGACTGGGAGGGCGAGCACTACTCGTTCGCGCAGACGTGCGAGGACGACGCCGTGCGCGCGAAATGGTTCGCGCTGGCCGACGCGCTGCGCCAGTTCACCCCCGACCGCGACTGTTACGGGCTGATCCACAACGACCCGCACCCGTTCAACTTCACGGTGAGCCGCGAGCAGGGCGCGCTCCGGCTCACGCTGTTCGATTTCGACGTGTGCGCCTATCACTGGTTCATGACCGATATCGGCATCGCGCTGTTCCACGCGCTGTGGGCGCAGCGCGCCGACGGGCGCAGCGCCGAAGCGTTCGCCGCGCGGTTCATGGATCGTTTCCTGCGCGGGTACGAACCGGAAAACAGGCTGGACAGCGCGTGGCTCAAACGGCTGCCCATGTTCGTCAAGTATCGCCAGATGTTGCTGTATATGGTGTTCTCGCACGAGTGGGAGCAGCCCAACGAGGGCCAGGCGCGCCAGTTGCGCGAGTGGCGCGACGCCATCGTCAACGACTTCCCGGTTGTGAATATGAACTAGAGCCTGTACAAACCTCACAGGTCTGGGAGACCTGTGAGGTTTTCAGGACACACGATGTCGTATGCGACGTCTCGATCCGCGGGAAGCGATCTAGTCTCCCAGACCTGTGAGGTTTTCAGGACACATGATGACGAAAGACCACCTGATTCCCGCCGGCGCACTGATCGCGCAACTCGATGCGCTCACACCGCAGCAGATGAAAGCCTTCGATGTGCCGGGCGCATCTATCGCTGTGATTCGGCAGGCGCGCGTGCTGTGGAGCAAGACATACGGCCTCAAACACGTCGAACTGGGACACCCAGCCAGCCCCGGCACGGTGTTCGAGGCGGCCTCGCTCAGCAAGCCCGTCGTCGCATACGGGGTGGTGAAGCTGTGCCGGCGCGGGCTGATGGCGCTGGATGCGCCGCTGTCCAGCTATCTGCCGCAGCCTTATATTCATGACGAACCGCGCCTGGATCAGATCACCGCGCGGCGGGTGCTGAGCCACAGCAGCGGGTTGCAGCACTGGATTCGCGCTGAGGGCGAAACGCCGGCCATCCAGTTCGACCCCGGTTCGAAGTTCAGCTACTCCAGCCTGGGTTATCTGTACTTGCAGCAGGCTGTCGAACAGATCACCGGGGAATCGCTCGCTGACACGATCGAGCGCGAGGCGCTGGCGCCGCTGGGCATGCGCCACAGCAGCATGGTCTGGCGGGAGGATTACGACATCGACGCGGCGAATGGTTACGACGAGGATGGCAAGCGGGTCGAGAAGTGGAAACCGGAGCAGGCGGTGGCGCCCGCGTCGCTGCACACCACCGCGCTGGACTACGCCCGCTTCATGATCGAGATGTTGCAGTCCGGCGAAGCCGACGTCGCGCAGATGCTCCAGCCGCAGATTGCGGTCAACGCGGCGATTGCCTGGGGGCTGGGCTGGGGACTGGAGAACAGCGCCGCGGGGGCCGGCTTCTGGCACTGGGGCGACAATGGCCCGTTCAAGGCGTTCTGCCTGGGGTATCGCGCCGCGCAGTGCGGTGTGGTCATCCTGTGCAATGGGCATAACGGGTTGAAGATGGCCGAGCCGCTGGTGAGCGCGGCGCTGGGCGAGGGGACGCTGTCTCATCCGGCCTTCGAGTGGCTGGATGAGTTCTACAGCTAAGTGAATCGCCATAGTTCTTTTGCACACTCGCTGTGCGTTTCCAGGGACGGATTCTGTTAGCAAAATAGGTTTCGAGAACACAGACTCCCGGAATCTCCGAGATTCCGGGAGTCTGTGAGCGATTACGGCTTGAGCGCCCGCGTCGCCATGTATGACGGCATGTACTTTGCGATCGGATCATCGCGCCGGTAATCTTCATAGAAACCGACCAGGTGAAAGCCTGCGGCCAACTGTCCGCCGATCTGTTCTTCCAGCGTGTGGCTGAACTCAAGCGGCGCATCCGCGCCAAACGCCCCGGCGCGCTCCTGCTCGCTCAGGCTGGTCAGGTCGTTGTACGGCAACGCGTACTTGACCTGGTAGATACCCTTCGCAACCAGGCTCTGGTCAAAAACATACTCGAACGGGTTGACCATACCGGCCAGCAGGACGCCGCCGTGGCGCAAAACCCGGAACGCTTCGCGCCATACCGGGCGCACGTCGGGGATGAACACATTGGATACGGGGTGGAAGACAAAGTCGAACGACTCGCCGGAAAACGCGGACAGGTCGGCCATATCCCCCTGCACCGTCGTCAGCGCCAGCCCTTCCCGCTCGGCGACAAGGCGATCCATCGCCAGTTGCCGCGGCGAGTTATCGAGGACGGTCACGCGCGCCCCGGCGAACGCAGCCGCGAGAATTGGGCCCTGTTGCCCGCCGCCCGAGGCCAGGCACAACACATCACCGCCAGCCAGGTCGGGGAACCAGTTCCTCGGGACGGGCCTGGTTTCGGTGAGCAGCACGCTCCATTCGCCGCGCCGCGCGGCGGCTATCGCCTCAGGCGACGCCGGCACGGTCCAGATATTGCCCTGTTCAACCTGGCGATCCCAGGCCGCGCTGTTATGCGCGAGGATATCCATGTTCGTCTCCTGCCTTTTCTCTGCACACACGCTCGCGATCTCTCTCTATGTGTGATTTTTCAGCTCCCTGCGTAGCCGCTCTGGATGCGAAGGCTTCAGCCGGTGTCCATCTGCGCCGCGAACGCCGCACTCCTCTGCTCCCCCGCCCCTCACGGGTGATCATTCGGGTCGTCCACTTCCAGCCCTTCAGCCCGCGCTGCGTCGAGCAATTCCGCGTCGGACGCGATCAGTATCAGAGTGGTCTGCGAGGGCAGGCGCGCCTGTATCGCCAGCGCCGCTGCAAGCTGGACCGCGTCGTATCCGCGCAGCTTGCGCCGTTCCGCCAGCGTCATGGCCTGCTCCACCAGCGCGGCTGTGATATTGATCACAGAGTAACCCTGCGCATAGTCGGCCCGAAATGCGCCGATCGCCGAGGCCGCCTGACGTCCGGTCAGCCGCCGCGCCATGGCCGCCACCATCTCCACGGCGGTGATCTGCGCGATATACGGGTCGACTTGCGGCGACAGAATCAACTCGTTGATCCATGCGCTGCCGCGCTCGGCCACGTAACGTTTGAGCAGCGCGCTGCTGTCGATAAAGCACACGCCCGCTGGCATCAGCGGCGCTCCTCCACCAGCGTTTCGGAGAGCGGCTTATCGCCTTTGTAACGCGCGGGTTTCACTTCAGCGAATCTCCGGCCAGCGCGCGACCTCGCTTCAGCCAATAACCCGCCCGCAACCAGTTTCTGTTGCAGGGCGCGCTCGATTGCGTCGTCGCCGGGCGTCTGAAAGTAGGCGCGCACCGCCGACACGCGCACCAGCCAGCGGCGCTGTTGAACTCGCAGCGCCGGGACGCGTTTGTGGCGCACGGCGTCGGCCAGTGTCGGCAACGGCACGCCGGTCTGACGCGCCGCCTCCGAGAGCGACACGAAGGGGCCGTACTTCGCCAGCGCCTGCTCGACACGGTGTACGGCATCCGCTTCGCGCGGGTCGATGGGGTATTCCATAGTAACTATGAATATATCACAATCACTATGACAGCATGGCGGGAACGCCGCGCTCCTCCGCTCTCCCTCTCCCCTGCACCCTACGGCTGCAGCGTCAGCGTGGCCTCGGCATTCGCCGCCACGTCATCCTTGCCGTACAGGAACGGGTTGTAGCGCACCAGCAGCCACTCGCGGAT